>DAIOVD010000198.1:0-7527 GCA_036759185.1 Catalimonadaceae bacterium
CATTGGCAACCTCATCACTTCCGGGAACATTTTACGCGGCACAAAAGCCCAGGATCTGCGAATCGGACTGGGCGGAACCTCGGCGGGATTGCGATACCGGTTTTAACATGGTGATGAATGATTTGTGATGAATGATGAGTGATGAGTGTTGAATGATGAGTGATGAATGATGAATGATGAGTGATGAGTGATGAGTGATAAATAATATGCAGGTTAATGGTTATTGGTTATGAGTATTTTTTTCTGGTTGAGTAAATAGGTTCATGAGTGATCAGTTGGGCGTGTTCAACGAAGTGGCGTATACTGTTAAAGCAGGGTTTTGAACCATGGCGGCTCCGCACTCACAACGAACTCCCTTTGGCGCCCCTGGGTGCCGGCTATTGGTAGAAACAAGCATCACAGGAAGTCACAAGTGCCATTCGGCACGAAATATTGAAACATCGCTTAAAGGTAGGGCTGCCAAATAATGAACCGCAGGAGTTGCCACGATTTTACATCGGGAGCGCAGAGTAATACATTGAGAACCAAAGAGGAATAACGAATTGGCTCCAGCGGAGCCTAATGTGAATAGCAACATTGCCTCCTTGTTTCAAACCGCCGGTGGTGCAACAAGTGGCATGACTTGAAAATGGGGGAAACGGGAGCAAAAAGGCCATTTTCGGTGAATTGAAATCAATTTCCCACAAGAATACGAATCATTGGAACTGGGTTTCTCCTGGAACGCATCATGCATTGTTCCTCGGATTTGGGCTGAACCAATCTGCAATAGATTTGTTTACATCAGCTTTTCAGAGTTGAAAAACTATTGTCAATAATAGCAGAACAGCTTACACAAGGAATGACTACTTTACCCCTGCTGCTTCTTGAGCTGAGTTGGGGCCATATTAAACTTTGATTTGAATACCGTGCTGAAATAATCCGGTGAGGAATAACCAACCTCATACGCGATTTCTGCCACGGTTAAATTACCTTCAAGGAGTAATTCACGTGCTTTCTCGAGCCGAACTTTCTGGACGTAGTCGGTGATTGTCTCTCCGTATAATGCTTTGACCTTCCGGTATAATTGGGACCGTGACAGGTTCATTTCTTCACAAAGATTGGTGACCTGGAAATCCGGACGATTGAAGTTTGCTTCCACGTAGGCGGCAAACTTCCGGGTAAAAGCCCGGTCAAGTTGGTTCAGACTGTCGTTCGTTTCACCAGAATTTTCCAAAGCCTGGTCAGAATAGGAATGGATAACGGACCCAAACGTTTCCTTTAAAATCTGCCGGTTATGCAACAGATTCCGTATTTTTTCTTCAAGATAATGAACGTTAAAGGGTTTCGTCACATAGGAATCTGCTCCTGTCTGGCTACCTTCAATCTGCTGTTCGACCGTAGTTCTGGCGGAAAGTATGATAATTGGAATATGAGATGTGCGAAGATCGGATTTCAGCGTCTTCACTATATCAAGGCCTTTAATGTCAGGCAGCATAACATCGCAAATCAAAAGATCGGGAATGGAATCAAAGGCAAGCTGAAGGCCCTTATCGCCATTCCTGGCACTGCTGATCCGATACTTTTCTCCCAGTTTCCTCTTCAGGAAAAACTGAAGCTCCGGATTGTCTTCAATGATCAGAATCCTTGGAACATCGGGATTAAAAAACAAATTCTCATCAGATTCACCCATCTCTTCAATGGGTTCAAAAAGAAATTCTTCGGTTTGAAAATAAGACGTTGGATCAGTGGCCATCTGATCTTCACGGAGGTGGTTTTTACCAAGAGGCAGTGTGATGGCAAACCGGCTTCCTACATTTTTCATACTTGAAACCGTAAGTGTTCCCTGGTGAAGTTCCACCAATGCCCGGGAAAGGGAAAGACCAAGGCCGGTACCAGCTTTCAGTCCATCCACACCTTGATAAAAAGCTTCAAACACATGCCGGGACTCTTCTTCTGACATGCCAACTCCGCTGTCTTCAACATTGATTTTCGCCACATTTTCGAAGGAATCTACAACTATGGTTATGTGAACTTTGCCACCATTTGGGGTAAACTTGAACGCATTGGAAAGGAGATTGAAGAGTACCTTGTCCATCATGGCCGGATCAAACCAAATGGAAAGTTGTTCATGCCGGGTGAAAAACTTCAGATCGATATTCCTTTTTTCAGCCACTTTTGAAAAAGATTTCATGGTGGTTTTCACAAACTCAGTAAGGTTTATTTCGCTGCACTGCAACCGCATCCTTTCACTTTCGATTTTGCGAAAATCCATCAGCTGATTGACAAGTCGCAGAAGCCGATAGGCATTTTGGTGAATGAATCCGACGCTTTGCTGAACATCATTGCCCATTGATTTTGAGAAAATGAGCAGGTCTTCAACAAACCCCAGAATCAGTGTGAGAGGGGTTCGGAATTCGTGCGAAATATTCGTGAAAAAATCGACCTTGGCCTGGGTAGCAAGCTGCAGTTCATCCGATATGGCAATCAGCTGCTTTTCATGTTCCAACACCTCGATGTTTTTGAGTTCCAGATTCTCATTAATTGCCTGCTTAGACCGTAGTGATTGCCACAAAAAGACCCCTAACAACATGGCAAGCAACAAACTTGAAATCAAAATGATGATGTAAACTCTTTGGTCCCGGTAAATGGTTTTGAGTTCAGTCAGAGTTACAATCTGCTTGTCGATGCTTTCCTGAAGAAGGGCTTCCTTTTTCATCTGGGCGTGAAGAATGGCCGCGTTTCCCGGATAGATCACGGTGGTTTGCAGGCGGTTGTTTTTTTCAAACGGAAGGCGATTGAGAATGGAAAATGCGAGCTTGATCGATTCTGAGCCACCTGTCGGGTATAAAAGTGACGCATCAAGAATGCTGTCTTCTACCGCCTGAATCCCATTCCCGGTACCTGGAATTCCATCTATTCCAACCAGGAAAAGGTCTTTTGACGGATTGATTTTTTGAGATACCCTCCACGCAATTTCAGAAAGAAGATCGGTGTGACCATACACGATATCGGCCTCCGGATGCTGCTTAAAAACTTCGGGTAATTTTGTTTTTTCATCTTCATCCAGGGCATGCGTCTCGTATGTTGCCACAATCTCCATTTCAGGAAAAGCCTTCAATCCGGCTATAAAACCACGATGACGTTCAGTTGCAGCGGAAATCGAAAGGGGTAACTGAAGCTCGATTATTTTTCCCTTTCCACCTTTTTGGTCCCCGATATACTGAGCGGCTGTCTGGCCGATTTTGTAATTATCAGCCCCAATGTAGGCCGTGAATTTGTCGGATTCAGTTTTGCGATCGATTAAAATGACGGGAATGTTCTTCCTGAACGTCTCCTCGACAATTGCAGTGAGCGGTTTTGATTCGTTTGGTGCTACGATGAGCAAATCAACACCAGAGGCCACAAGTTCTTTGATTTGGGAAACCTGTGTCTTGCTGTTCCCATCTGCCACCCTAATCTCAAATTCAATATCCGGGTAAAAGGAAAGCTCACGGAGCATTTCACTCTCCATGACGGCACGCCATGGGTCACGGCAACATTGTGAAAAGCCAATCCGGAACTTTTTTTGTTTGACCTCATTTCGACATCCGGCAAAAAGCATCAGGAGAAGAAATGGTAACGAAAGTCTGAAAATTAGCCTCTGTATTACGCTGTAACCCTGGTTTGGTGTCATTGATTAAGGTGTTATAGCAGTGGGTTCAAACCTACATGTATTTGCGAAACAGGCGGGTAAATTATAAATATAAAATTCTCAAAACCCGGAATCACTCCCGTTGCCGTACAATAAGTCTTTTGGTGATTTTTTCTTTTGATGTCTGCAATCGCAGGAAATATATGCCTGCTTTCAGTTCCCGGGGAATTTTGATTTTTCCATTTTCTGTTCTTTTGAACTCACTGATTTTGCGGCCGATTTTATCGTACAATACGATTGATTGTGCACTGTCGAGCAAATAGTAATTGAGTGAATCACCAGCCATTAACGGGTTTGGATAAAGGATCTTTTTTTTGACGACCGGTTGATGTGTCGTATCAATCGGAGTCGTTGTATCAGGAGGATCTGGGGCTACAGGTGGCAGAACACCCCAAATGGATTTCAGTGGCCATACCTTAAACTCAGGAACCAAAACATTGCCATTATTCGAAAAAAGTGAAATACCGGTATTGATTTGATCGAGAAACGTAAGGGAGGTTAGTGCTGTTTCATAGTCATTCGCAAACACCTCTATGGAGGACTGGTCCAGGTAAATATGGAGCTTAATAATGCTGTCAGCGGGTACAGGCAAAGGGGCCTTTGATTCACGGATATAGGAAAATGTGAACTTGTCGGTTGGTCTGCTCACAGACAAATTGGATGTATTAACGTCGTATGAAATCGTTATTTTCTGACCCGTTCCTTCGGCCAGATTAAGACCGAAAATCTGGTTTTTACGGGTTACCTTAAATGAAACCTGCATCTCATACACATTCCAAGTTGGCTTAAATGCTTCTATCGGATAGGTCCCCACAAACTGCAGATTATTGAGTTTGTATTCTTCCTTACGGAGTTTGGCAAATTCAGTCACAGGCTTCTGCTTCAACCGGAATCCCTCCCCGGAACTACTTAGCATCAATTCTCTTGGTAAAGACTCACAACCCTGCCATCCTTGCGTAGGAACGTTCCGGGCATAGGTCCAGTTGCCCACCCAGCCAAGCCAGATCCGGCGTTTATCTGTATCGGCAGTATCGTAATTATTAAAACTTTTGGCTGCATAGAAGTCTATACCCCAATCAGCCCAGTTCGCATTTTCGATCCGGGTATCAAAGAGGACATCGCTTTGAACAATGTGATCCACTAAAATATGGCCCCAACCACCGGTGGCATTGTCCGTGATCTCAATTTTCGCCATTTGCCCAATCCAATTCGTCACATTCACTCCTCTCCAACGCATTGTTTCGGTTTCGGATGTATTGGCAATTGTGGCAACGGCAACTCCGTTTACGATCAGCTTTACAGTGAGATTGGCACCGGTGCCGCCCCCAATCAGCAAGTTGATATTCCGTTTGGTGATGGTAAATTCCGGTGAAGTCATTTTTCCTGTGGTGTTGTCACCATTGTGAAACGAATTGACACACTGGTGCCCGGAATAGCCTTTAACCGATTGCTGGTCAGGCAAGGTTCCGTTTAAGGTTGGTCCAGAACCAAATGCGGTTCCGGAAACAATCCAGTTTCCATACCCTGCTTGTTCAAAATCGGCAATCACATCGCCGCCAAAATATTTACCTGTCAGGAGGTTGTCTTCAGTATCCAGGGTAAACGTGCGTCCATCAAAACTACCTACCCAATATTGCATCCGGTTTGGTCCCATACCACAAGCCATGACCCATTTCTCATTTGTAGTATCACCATTTAGTGGCAACGGAAACAAATCGGGCACCTCCCACAGTTCTTTTTCGGCACCACGACCCTTAAAAACACTTTCATATGTCCAATCTTTCAGGTTAGGCGAAGAATAGATCTCCACTGCCTTATCAACAGGCTTTGTAATCACCATTACCCACCGGTTCGTGGGTTTATGCCAAAAGACCTGCGGATCCCGGAAATCTTTCAATGAACTGTTGATCACCGGGTTCCCGGAATAGTATTGAAACGAACCGTAATTAAAGCTTGTCGAAATGGCTTGCCGCTGTATGCCGGTTGCATTTTCATGCAGGGTATACACCGCCACCATTGGAGGATTATCGGGACTTACTCCAAAACCAGAGGTATTGTGCAAATCCATAACGGCCGAACCTGTCCAGTTACCAAACCCGCCTGGTGTTCCCTGGAGGGCATTTGTGTTGAGTTCTGTCCAGTATACCAGATCGTTGGAACGTGCATGGCCCCACCAATGCAGATGATACGTGCCCCTGAATTTAAGAGTGCCACAAGGATCACCCATAAAACCCCTGCTTGGGCTTACATGAAACTGTGGACGATATTTTTCTTTATAAAGCTGCTGGGCCTGAACAATCTGCACGATCCAGAAAACAAAAAAGAAAGCTGTGTATTTCATGAATGGTGGTTTTGATAAGCAGTATATAAAAATATCGGGAAGGGATATCAATCCACTTCCCGATTATCAACAAAACTAGTTTAAGAAAGTTCCTCTTTATTTAGCCAGGTAGGTCAGAATATTTTTCGTCAAGGTTTTGATGTTGTCGTTGTTGGCAACTCCTCCGACATACCAGTCATAGGTTCCGCCCAACACGGTGATCACACGGCCTTTGCTTCCGCTTGGCACCCATTCAACGGCAAGTATCTCATTACCACCACAATTTTCCATCAGAATTTTTCCTCCGGTCATCGATAGGAAAGCATCTTTCCGGGTCTGAAGAGGATCTGCATCTCCGTTTGGTGCCCATGGACCAAAGTTCAGATTGTATTGATTCGAGCGATTTTTCTTCAATGTTCCGGCATCCAGCATCACAAAGAATGGTGCTGCACATCCTGGATCTGCTCCGGTTACAATATTGGCAAACATAGGGCCGGTTACGTCTTGTGACCATCTAACTCCCCAGGCACCGCCAGTTGCGCCATCATCTACGGCAACGCCACCGAAATTATTGTTTGGAGCATGGTCTGCAGAAGAAACAACACCAAGCTCGTCAACCATTGATCCGGCATAGTTCCCTAAGAAAATATTCCCGCCAGCCTCATAATACGCTTTCACTTTCGTAACGAAATTGTTGGCCAGGTCAGAACAAGCGGCACCGCCCGCAGGAACAGTTGATGAAATAAGGCAACCAGTTGGGTGATTCGGGAACTTGGCGACCTCGCCACCCCACCAACCACCATCGTACTGGATCCAGATGGCATCGTACGTTGATAAATCAGCGGTTCCTCCTGCGACAGCTTCAAAGGAATGATACGCAACCGTGTTGCCAGTAGCCATAGCAGTTGCAAACCATGTTGCTGCAGTCTGGTCATCTTTCAGGTCATAATCAGAGCCTTTGATTGCATCCCATCCGGCGGCTGTATTGGTGGCAGCCTGCCCGATAAATGCATATTTCCGGGAACTTGAAATGGTTGCTGTAACGGTATATGCAGCTGACTTCGTTCCGGATTTGTCTTTCACAGTGTAAACAACAGGGGAAGTAAAATTGGTTTCCACTCCTGAACCAGGCGTTACAGTAGCACCTGCTGAAAGTGAAATCGTCGGGGTTACTTTGGTTAAATCCGTACCAGAAGGCAATTCAATGGAAACCGTTTTGGCACCTTCATTAATTGTACCATTTGTGGAACCAACATTAAAACTGATCATGGCGGCATCGCCTGGTGCTACAGTATCGCTGTCCTTTTTACAGGAAAGAAAAACCGTTACGGCTGCAAAAAACAGCAGCGTTAGAAGCTTCGTAATTCTCATTTGTTTGAAATTAAAAGATAAAAAATTGATTAATAAAGAGTTAGAATTTAAAATTAGTATCCCGGATTCTGTTTGTACAGTCCTTTACTTAGATTGATTTGTTGTTGTGGAATGGGCATAAACTCATTCTTGCCTTTCTCGAACATCGCCTGAGCGAGGTATTCCC
>DAIOVD010000199.1:0-7449 GCA_036759185.1 Catalimonadaceae bacterium
CTTTCTCCAGTTCCGGTTGACCGCCGGATTCACAATTCCACAATTTCAGTTTGGCGTCCCGTCCACAGGAAACCAGGTACTGTCCGTTTGGAAACCAGCCCAATCCAAAAACGGTGTTTGCATGAGCGGAGAAATCAGCTGATTCTGCTTTTGTCGCTGAATTGAAAAACCGGATATGGCCATCTGAAGAGCCAGTTGCCACCAGGCCTGATTGCAAATTTGCCGACAAGGCCCGGATATCTGAAGCAGGCGAGGGAATAGCAGTCGCTGATTTCGTCAGTGCGTTGAATAATAGGAGGTTTCCTTTCGACCCTGCCGCCAGAATCTGGTTTTCATCAAGAGCACCAAACCTGAACCAGTTCACGCCCGGGCAAGGCAGATTCCAGATGTCGTTTCCTGAATTAAGATCAATCAGATGAAGGCCGTCCTGATTGACACCGACCAAAATCAGATGGTGTTCCTGGAAATAATGAAGGGCATACACGGAAGATGGCATCCGGGCAATGAGCTTTCCTTGTTCCGGTTCATCCACATTCCAAAGGACCAGCCATCCATCGGCTCCGGAGGAGAAAAATTCGTTTTCTGAAGGACCTTCACACAAGGCATAGACACAATCCTTGTGTCCGGAAAAGGTGGCAGTTTTTGGTCCCATAGAATCAATTTTGAGGCAAAACTAGCAATCCCATTTCCAATCCGGCTTACTTTGCTTTCAAAATCCTTCTCTGTCCGATCGTATGGATACCATGATCACCGTTCACCGGTTTCAGTTTCCTTCTGAAGCCTACGCATTGAAAGCTCTGCTCGAATCGGTGGGTATACCCGTTGTGCTGATCAATGAAAACCTGATTGGCATTAATCCCCTTATGTCGAACATGCTGGGCGGTGTAAAAGTAACGGTGGCAAAAGTGGATGAAAAAGTGGCGAGGGAACTGATCAAAAGCTATTTTGAGAAACCCGAAAACACTCAAACTCCTCTTGATGCCCGTTGGAAAACGGAATTTGATGAGGTGGAAACCTGGTGCCCGAATTGTGAAGCATTCCCGGTATATGTCAGAAAACGTGATCCGGACCTTTCTTTATGGGACTTGGTTAACTGGTATCTGTTGATACCTTTTTCGTTCCTTCAGAAGAAAACGCTTTTTTGTGCCAGGTGTCTCCATGAATGGAAACGATGATTTTTATTTGGAAGGGATCAGAATAACAGCGTCGATCAAACGGTATTAATTCTTTCTTTCCAGCACAAGAAAATCCATCCCGAAGGCATGCTTTTCATCTTTGCTTCTCCCTTCTGAAGAGACAATCTTCCATTCAGATTGAAGAACAGATGGAAAAAGAATGACTCCCTCTCCGTGTGGAATCCGGGTGTAAACATGAGTGAGATAGAGTCTCTCAGCCAGAGGAAGAGCTTCTTCAAATATCTGTCCGCCTCCAATGATCATCAACTCGCTTTCGCCCCTGCTTCGGGCTAGTTCGATTCCTTCTGAAAGTTCTCGAAATAGGAAAACTCCGTCCGGAACGTTCAAATCACTGTTTCGGCTGATCACAACTGAGGTTCGTCCGGGAAGTGGTTTCTCAAATGATTCCCATGTTTTTCGCCCCATCAGAATGTGATGCCCAAGCGTTTTTTCCTTGAAGAATTTCAAGTCGGCAGGTAAATGCCAGGGAAGTTGATTCTGAACTCCGATGACTCGATTGGAGGAGGCAGCAGCAATAAGCGAAATGATCATATCCGAAATTCTTCAGGTTCTTTTTACATCACATCAACTGAAACCAGATCATCGTGCCCGTTGTTTTTCTTTCCGTCTGTTTCCAGAAAATCAAGGTCTTTGCCAAACGTTTCATGGACACGCATCGTACCAATGAATGCGAGTATCAGACATCCTACGCCTACAATTAAAGCGGCCGCGACGGTGTCGATCAGTTCTCTTTCCAGATACACAAAAGAACTGGTGATCAGGACGACTGCTCCCCGGACAAAATTCGGAACCGTATTGGCCACAGTGGATCGGAGGTTGGTGCCAAACTGCTCGGCCGCGATGGTCACGAACAAAGCCCAGTATCCAGTAGCCGCACCCAACAGAAAACACATCGCATAAAACTGGAATACAGTAATGTCCCGGATAAAAAGATAGGTGACAATCAGAAAGAAATTCGCAACCAAATAACCGTAAATCACCTTTTTTCGGTTTCGGAACATCTGGCTGAAAATCCCGGAAAGCAAATCGCCAAAACTGAGACCGAGGTACGAATACATCACGCAGTTGGCAATGCTGATGGTACCGTCCGTGATACCGATGTGGTAGGTAAACCGGTCTGACAGCGCAATCAGGATGCCAATCACAAACCAGACCGGCAGTCCGATTACAATGCAGCCCAGATAACGGAAGAATCGATCCCGGTTGGAAAAAAGCATAAGCAGATTTCCTTGATTCACAGCTTTTTCCTTCATGTTTTTAAACATCCCGGATTCCAGACTGGTGACCCGCAAAAGCAGAATCAGAAGTCCCATCACACCTCCGAAAATGTAGGCAATTTTCCAGTCGAATTGTCCTACCGCACTCGCAACCACTGCACCCAATGCACCAAGCGTTACAATGATCATGGTGCCGTAGCCACGGTTTTCTTTGTCCATCGATTCCAGAACCAGGGTGATACCAGCCCCAAGTTCGCCAGCCAGTCCCACACCGGCGATAAAGCGGCAAAGTCCGTACATTTCAATATTTGGCACAAAGGCATTGGCAATATTGGCCAGTGAATACATGAGGATAGAGCCAAACAAAACGGAAGCCCTTCCTTTTTTATCACCCAGAATGCCCCATAGAATTCCTCCTAACAACATGCCGGTCATCTGGAGATTGAACAGAAAAATCTCCTGTTGTTTGAACGCATCACCAACAAATCCCAGATCAGCGAGACTCTTTTTCTTCACCACATTGTAAATGATGAGGTCGTAGATATCCACAAAATAACCAATCGCGGATATCACCACGGCTGCGTTCAGTATGTTTTTCTTTAACGGTTGATGCGTCATTTTACAGGTGATTCACAAAATTTCCGAGGGGTAGATTTTTTTGCAATGATACACAAGCTGGAGGTTCAACCATCACAAAAGGTCGTACACGAGTTTTAAAACCGTTTTGTAACCTGCCTTTTTCTTGAAGGTTGAAATTCCATCTTTCGGATATGTGACGTTTGTGAGGAAAATGATGGTCAAATCTTTTTTAGGATCCACCCAGAAAAGTGTCCCTGTAAAACCCGTATGCCCAAATGCTGTGAGGCTGGCAGCCGGGGGCGCAATCGATTTAACTCTTCTTCCGGATGCAGGTTTCTGCCAGCCCATCGCCCGGACGTGACCCGGTTCCACATACCAGGCAAACCGTTTGATGGTGGCTTGTTTTAAAAATCGTTGTCCTTTCCAGACACCTCCATGACGAAGCATATCCCCGATTTCTGCCAGATTTTCGGCATTTGAGAATAGGCCAGCTGCTCCACAGATTCCCGCCAGTTTTGCAGCCTCATCATCATACACCCAGCCTTTGTGGATTGGATTTGAACTGGTGGGGACTATCCGGTCTGAAGTGATTCCATTTAACAAGGGATTGTACCGTATGCTGGTGAGTTTCATTGGGTCCAACAGCCAGGTTTTCAGGTAGTCATCAAGTCGTTTTCCAGTAACTTCTTCGATGAGGCAACCCAACAAAATGTAATTGAGATCAGAGTAGATCGTTTTGTTTTTTCCATTGAATGGAAGCTGACACAAATCTTTCAGCATCAAGGTTCTGTAGCCTTTCGGGAGGTAAATTCCACGGTACGGATCGGGATATTGAGCTGTAGGAATTGGCGAAAAAGTTGACTCATCCCAACGGTTGGTTGACAAAAGCCAGTAGTTGCTGAAGTAGTAGGGGGGGAGTCCGGTTTTATGGGAGAGCAATCGCTCAATAGTTAGTCTGCCCAGTGGAAAACCACGGGTTGCTTTTACGTGCATAGCCAGTGAATCTTCAGGCCGGACCTTTCCCAGTTCCACCAGATGCATGATGGTGGTCGAGATCGAAATGGCTTTTGTCACCGAAGCCAGGTCATACACACTTGTTTTAGGGTCCGGACGCTTCCGGCTACCGTAGGCTGTTTCTCCATATGATTTGCTGACAAAGGTTTTGTTTCCTTTCCTAACCAGAAGAACGGCACCTGGAAAATCATGATTCCGGATAAACATCTGCATCCGGTAGTCCAGCATCGGTCCGGCTTTTTTCGGACTGGATTTTTTAGCAGCGATTGCATCTGATCCAACCCAAAAAAGGAATAAAACAATAGAAGAAAGGCAGAAATTTACCGTCAGTTTTTCTAAGAAAGAGCCAGTCAATTTCTGCTTAACCAAGGCGGCAATGCTCAAGCTTTAGGCGGCGTAACGGCAATGGAAAGTTCGTTCAGTTGCTTTTGATCAAGCGTGCTCGGAGAATCGATCATCACATCGCGGCCGGAGTTGTTTTTCGGGAAGGCAATGAAATCTCGTATGGAATCAGATCCGCCCAGCAGTGAGCACAAACGGTCGAACCCAAAAGCCAGCCCTCCATGTGGCGGTGCTCCGAATTCAAATGCATCCATCAGAAACCCAAATTGCTTTTTGGCTTCTTCGTCCGAAAATCCCAGTAGGGAAAACATCCTTGCCTGCAGTTCCCGGTTGTGAATACGGATGGAGCCTCCACCGATTTCCACACCATTGATCACCAGATCATAGGCATTGGCTCTTACTTTTCCAGGTTCATTCTCCAGTAGAGCAATGTCTTCTGGTTTTGGAGAAGTAAACGGATGGTGCATAGCAAAATACCGTCCTTCTTCTTCTATAAATTCCAGCAAAGGAAAGTCCACAACCCAGAGAACTTCAAACGTATCTTTCTTTCTCAAGCCAAGCCGATTACCCATTTCGAGACGAAGTTCGTTCAGGGCTTTTTGCGTTTTTTCCTGTTTACCGCAAAGGACAAACAACATATCACCTGGTTTGGCTCCTGCCCGGTCGAGCCATTGTTTAAGGACTTCCGGTGAATAGAATTTATCAACCGAAGATTTGATTTCTCCATTGGCACCATACCGAACATAGATTAATCCACCGGCACCGATTTGCGGGCGTTTTACCCAGTCGGTCAGTTCATCGAGTTGTTTCCTTGTATATTCGGCACAGCCTTCTGCGGCAATTCCGATGACCGATTCGGCCTGGTCAAATACCGGGAATCCGACACCTTCGGTCAGATCTTTCAGATACGTGAAATCCATTCCAAACCGAAGATCCGGTTTGTCGGATCCGAACCGCTCCATTGCTTCGGAGTAGGGCATACGACGGAACTCGGGCAGCGTAATTCCCAGCACTTCCTGAAAAACGGCTTTCGTCATTCCTTCAAAGGTGTTCAGAATATCTTCCTGATCAACAAACGCCATTTCGCAGTCGATCTGGGTAAATTCTGGCTGACGGTCTGCCCGTAAATCTTCATCCCGAAAGCATTTCACAATCTGAAAATAGCGATCCATTCCGGCCACCATCAGCAATTGTTTGAAAGTCTGTGGCGATTGAGGCAAAGCATAGAACTCACCTGGATTCATCCGGCTGGGCACCACAAAGTCACGGGCACCTTCCGGAGTGGATTTGATCAAAACCGGAGTTTCCACATCAATGAAATTCTGAGAGTCAAGGTACCGTCTCACTACCTGGTTCACACGGTGACGCAGTTCCAGGTTTTTCCGGACCGGATTTCTTCTGATATCCAGATATCGGTATTTCATTCGAAGGTCATCTCCACCATCCGTTTCGTCTTCGATCAGAAACGGCGGCAGGGCAGCCTGGTTTAATACGATGATGTCAGTAGGCTTAATTTCAATGTCGCCGGTCGCCATTTTATCGTTTTTGGCTGTCCGTTCAATGACGGTACCTTTTACCTGAATCACATATTCCCTTCCAAGTTTCCTGGCAGTTGAAATCAGATCGGCACTGTCCTGACTTTCGTTCAAAATGATCTGGGTAATGCCATAGCGGTCGCGAAGGTCAATCCAGATGAGACCTCCTTTGTCACGGATTTTCTGAACCCAACCCGCCAGCGTAATATTTTTTCCAATAAAAGATGCGTTTAATTCACCGCAAGTATTTGATCTGTACATGTTTACCTATTTCCAAAAAGCGATGCAAGTACAGCAAAACCAACTTTCTTTCCAATTGCATTCCAACCTTTTATACTTTTTACCCGTCTTTTGTTTGGATTAAAAATTATGTTTACGTTTGTCATCTGACAGTATGAAGACCCGCCTATTCACTTTGCTGCTCCTACTCAGCACCTGCCTCACCATTACCGCATTTCAGTTGCAGGTAACTTCGTTTCTTGCCGTGTATCAGGGTTCTGATATCCGACTTGAATGGAAGGTTTCGGATGAGTCCGATGTTCAGAGTTATGAGATTTCCCGCAAAAAGGACAGTGATGCTTCGTATTCCCGTCTTGCTGAAATACCGCAATCTTCTTTGGGTACTTACGTCTGGATTGACGACAATCTTTACAAGGACGGTGATGCCATCGAAAATATTTCCTACCGGTTAACCGCAACAGGTTCCAATGGCCCGAAATATTTTTATACCAACATTCAGCACAGCCCAACCGCTGTTCAGCGTTCGTGGGGTAGTATCAAGTCAATGTTCCGGTAATTTTCCGTCTTATTCACTGTGATCCCTTTCCGAAGGGATTTTTTTTTATCTTTCACGTGGCTGACTGCTTACATGAAAGGATGTTGCCTATCCATATCGAATTTCAAAGGGCACAAAAAAAGGGGCATTGGCCCCTTTCTGGATTTAATAGCTAATTCCTTTAGTTGAGAACCTGCTCCACAGGAGTGTATTCAAGTCCCCATGCATCGGAAACTCCTTTGTAGACTATTTTGCCTTGAACCACATTGAGTCCAAGCAATAACTCATGATTGTCTTTACATGCTTGCTTCCAGCCTTTGTTTGCCAGTTGAAGTCCATATGGAAGAGTGGAGTTGGTCAATGCAAGTGTCGAAGTGTACGGAACTGCACCCGGCATGTTGGCGACACAATAATGAACAACATCGTCAATGATGAATGTCGGATTTTCATGCGTAGTCGGTTTGCAGGTTTCAATACAACCTCCCTGATCAACGGCTACATCCACCAGAACCGTTCCTGGTTTCATGGTTTTTAGCATATCACGGGTGATCAGGTGTGGTGCTTTGGCTCCTGGTATAAGGACGGCTCCGATGATCAGATCCATGTGCTTAATGTAGCGACGAATGTTGAATTCGTTGCTCATCACCGTATTTACATTTGCTGGCATAATATCAGCAAGAGCACGAAGACGAGGGAGACTCACATCCATAATGGTAACGTGTGCTCCCAGACCAGCCGCCATTTTCGCTGCCTGTGTTCCCACAATACCGCCTCCAAGAACAAGCACGTTG
>DAIOVD010000200.1:0-5755 GCA_036759185.1 Catalimonadaceae bacterium
ACTTCCCAGACATTCAATCCATCATACGGCTACTTGTGGTGGCTGAATGGTAAATCGTCCTTTATGGCACCGACGAGTCAGTTTGTTTTTCCCGGATCGTATGCTCCTGAGGCCCCAGCCGATATGTTTGCCGCCATTGGAAAAAATGGTCAGATCATTTGCGTAGTGCCTTCGAAAAAGCTGGTGGTGGTCCGGATGGGAAATGCCTCCAGCATTCTGGAAGTTCCCTTTCTGTTGTGCAATGAAATCTGGAAACGTCTCAACCCGGTGATTTGCGAACCAACCCAAACGGAAACCACTGGACTCCGTCCGGAAATCAAACTGTTTCCGAATCCGGCGACTGAAGAACTGATGGTTTCGGGATTACCTTCAACCGCATCTGTTTTGGAAATCCGGGATGTGCAGGGTAAAATCGTATTTCAACTAAGCGGTGTATTTACAGACGGGTTCCGGATCGAAACTGGGAACTGGCCATCCGGATTATATGTGCTTCGCATTTCAGAAGGTGAGCACATTAGGACTTTTCGGTTTGTAAAATAGTGAATGCTGACGGAAGAAAACAGGCTATAATTCCTTTAACAATTTCTCCACGATCTCGAGGGACAAAATCCGGTTTGTCCGTTTAAAACGATCCATATAATTCCACACAAATTTCTTTGTCGACCATCGCAGATTTCCATAGGGCAGTTCTTTCTTATATGCCTCGACAGTGCCTTCCTTCACCATCCCACTATCATTGGACACTTTGTATCGGACGACCAATTTTTGGTCCAATGGTTGGATGTAAACATTCGAAGATGAAATCGCTGCAACTAAAGCAAATATTGCCGTTGTAGATTGGCTGTAAACAAAACTGCTGGGCACTTTTTCCACTGCTATTTCCAGTTTCTGGCCATTGAGCTTTTCCTGTAGGTTTAAAGAATCGGCAAAAAAGGAAAAATGATCACGAAACGTTTCGCCTGTTAGTGCTGGACTTATATCACATTTGATGGTTACGTTTGAGTACCAAACGATAATGGCTGGAACGAAAATGGATTTCAGTTTGGTGGAGACCACCGGGGCATTCAAGTGAGGCAGCCTGGAAAAATCAAACGTCGTGTTAATAGGATTTTCATACAAAACGGTGTTGTCTGTGTCTATTTTTGTCTGAACCAATCTTGTAAATTTCGTTGGCCCAATGCAGCCCATCATAGAGGAAGAGACCAATACAATGAGCAAAACCAACTTCACTATATAAATTGATCTGATAACTGAAACAGAATTTTGGGATTGATATTCTGTGTGTGTCATGGAAATAAGCTTTTGATTTCGGTTTGTAAATTGAAACCAAAAGAAAGATTCCTCAATGAAAATTCCAATTCATCTGAAAGGAGCCTTGTGAGTTGATCAAATAGAATATTAATAACCGCACGATCGATTCTGAACCGACAAGTCCTCAATACACTGTTCCCGAATGGACCATATTTCGTCCGGAGAAAAAGGGAGTTTTGATTCTGTAAGCCAGCGTTTCAAATATTCTCTGTGCCAGGAGATTTTGAATGATGCTATTTGGTTGGGTTGTATTACCATTTCCTCCAGCAGGTCATGCACGAAATCATTGGGTGAAGAGGAAGCCGAGGTAAGGTCAATAATTTGACTATCCCTTTTGAGGTAGCAGTGCGCTTCAGGAATGTATTCCAGGCCATTACTGGCTAATGTTCGGGCCACTTTGGGCGTATTGCCTGCATGCATCCGAAAGATCCCAAGGAACAGTTTTAAGTCGGTTACCTGTTGCTCCACTGTGAGCTGTTTGATCAGGGCATGTTTCGTACTGCAGGTTCCGCATCCGTCGGCAAAAACAGTGAGCAGGTTATGCTTATCGGGATTCCGTCCGTATGGAAGCTGCTTCATCCATACCATTGCCTGCCCAAGGTCTGTGATGCCTCTGTCCAGAAAAGCCTGAGAGACCGGTCCTTTTGGTAAAATGTTGACCCGAAACAGATCTTTGAATAAATGCGGGTTGGAAAGAATGGCCATATGAAAACGGAGAGTCGTGCAATCAAATAAAAGGTTGCCGACAAAAAATGAAAAAACAAAGCATTAGAAATTGTGGCAGTTAAAATTTTAAAAATATATTGCCACAAAACTGTGGCAATTAAAAAACATAAATTTTCTGCCACGGAATTGTGGCAGAAAAACCCAAAATAAATCTAGCCACAAATCCGTGGTACATAAAAATCGTAAAAAAAATTGCAACAAATTTCACCGCTGAAAAAAACGCACTAAAAATGAAATCCAGTATCGCCCTGGCCCGCCAGTCCATTGGCATATCACAAATCGAAATGGCCCGACTACTGGGCATTTCCCGGTCCTTATATTCCATGATCGAAATGGGAACACGGAATATCCCCGTTGAATCACTTCTACAGATGAATGCGCTTATGCACCTGATCGAACAGAACGGAACGGTCCTTCCCATACCCGAACCTACAGATGACGAGAAAAAACAGATAGACCAGAAACTGCTGAATGATTACCAGTATGAGTTGAATCAACTTGATAAGCAGGTAGACAAGGCAAAAAAGAAAAGAGAAAAACAAGCCCGCAAAGCGCAAGTCCTCCAAAACATGGATCCTGCCACTATAGAAAATCCCAAACGCACCCGCCTTTGGAAGGAGCTTCATGAAATCGGAATTCCCGAAGATCCCAAACCGGCCGAACACTGGCAGGAACAAAGAAAGAGGCAACTGCAAAGAGCTGGTCTGGTGTATATCATTGAGCAACTTGGACAGGATTTGGGCTCTTGATTAAACATAAACCCTGACCCTACCCAATAATCTCTCCCAGAAATTCTTTGAGGCCAATTACCACAACTCCGTCGCGGATCGGATAGGGATCGCCAGTTGGAACAATGACAAAGTTTCGCTTTGTCTGCAGATCCGAAATGGTTTCAAAAAAACCCTTTGACACGGCAGGTTGCAAACTGTACTTGATCTCAATCGCTATTTCCGGCGCACCATTTGAGGACAAAACCAGATCACACTCGGCACCATTATGAGTACGGTAATAATTCAGGTCGCACCGTTGGCCAAGAGCCAGATGAATCTGCTCGATCACATATCCTTCCCAGGAAGCACCAATTCTGCCATCTCCATGCAACGAATCGAAATCCTGTATATGAATCAACTGATGCAAAATACCAGAATCCCGAATGTAAATTTTCGGTGAACGAACCAGCCTTTTGAGGAAGTTCCCTTCCAACGGCTGAAGTTCATGAACCAGAAATGCTTCCTTCAAAAAAAACAGATACCGGTTGATGGTGTTCGCCGTTAAACCCATAACCGATGCGATCCGACTTGCGTTCCAGATTTGTCCGTGGTAGGATGCCAATATCCTCCAAAACCGGTCAATCAGCAATGGGCTCACTTTCAAACCAAGATCCGGTAGATCACGGCTGGTGTAGTTGCGTATATAGGAATTGAGCCAACGCCGGCTTGTCTCCGGTTTTCCGGCCAACAAAGAACCTGGATATCCACCCCGAAACCAATGATCGGACATTGATTTTTCTTCTTGAATTTCTCGTAGAGAAAAGGGAGAAAGCTCGAAATAATATATCCGACCGGTCAGCGATTCTGCTGATTGCTGCAAAAGGCTGGGTGAAGCGGACCCCAGA
Organism: Catalimonadaceae bacterium; assembly: GCA_036759185.1. Classification (GTDB taxonomy): domain Bacteria; phylum Bacteroidota; class Bacteroidia; order Cytophagales; family Flexibacteraceae; genus CAMDMI01. The sequence goes on from DAIOVD010000200.1 coordinate 3,653, forward strand.
ATAAGGAACCGTCCGTTTGTGCGCTTTTGATCCACCAATGCCCGAATTAAAGCAAATAAGTTTGGGGCGTGGTGGATTTCGTCGATGATGATCAGTTTGTCTTCATGTGACTTTAAAAACAGCTCGGCATTTTTCAGCTTGGCCAGATCACTGCTCAGCTCAAGATCCAGATAAATGGACGTCAGACCTCTCACTTCGGCGGCATGCCGGGCCAGGGTCGTTTTACCACATTGCCTGGGACCAATGAGAGCGACAACCGGAAACTCGTCCAGTACTTCGACCATTTCCGCAAAAATATTCCGGATAATCATGGTACAATTATAACACTCATCCATGAAATTCCGCAATCTCATTTCGGATTTTCATGGATCAAAAAAATAATAATCACACTTAAATATCTTTTTATCAATATTTTAAATAAAATCGACCGATAGCAACCCAAAAATATTATTTCCACCAGTTTCAATTCCGGATTCTCCAATTTCCACCAGCTGATTTCCTCATTCCTCTTTTCTTTGCGGCATGCTATTCAATTCGGCAGAATACCTGTTTCTCTTTCTGCCCTTCTGCATCCTGCTTCACTATTATCTCCGGTCGCATCTCAGCCAGATGCTGGGGTTGATTGTCACCAGCCTGTATTTCTACATGGTGGCATATCCGGCTTACATTCTGGTTTTGCTTGGGTTGATTGCCGTCGATTTTGCAGGTGGAATCCTGATTGATAAAAGTGAAGGTCGTTCCAGAAGAAACTCGCTCATCGGGGCACTTGTCCTCAACGTGGCGCTTCTGGCCAGTTTCAAATACTACAATTTCTTTGCCGACAACCTCAATCTTCTGGGATCACATCTGCCCAAACACAGCTGGATGCTGCCAGTCGGATTGTCGTTTCATACGTTTCAAAGTATGTCCTACCTCATCGAAGTGTACCGGAAGGCATATCCCAGCGAACGGAATTTGATGCGATACAGTCTGTTCGTGCTCTTTTTCCCTCAAATGGTAGCCGGCCCGATTGAGCGCCCTCAAAATATTCTTCCACAGTTTAACAAGTTCCCGGCCTTTCAATGGGAGAACCTGAAACAAGGGCTTTTTATGCTGGCAAGGGGACTTTTCATGAAGGTGGCCGTTGCCGACCGCTTAACGTTGCTGGTGGATCCTGTCTTTCAGGAGCCTGAACAATCGGGGGCACTGCTCTGTATGAGTGCCGTCCTTTTCTTCGGATTTCAGATTTATGCGGATTTCTCAGGCTATAGTCAGATGGCATTGGGTGCTGCCCGTATGCTGGGAATCGACCTGATGGTTAATTTTAAGCAACCTTATCTGTCTACTTCACTTGGCGATTTCTGGCGAAACTGGCATATCTCGCTCAGCACCTGGTTCCGCGACTACATCTATTTTCCATTGGGCGGAAGTCGCGAAGGAACCTGGAAAACCGTTCGGAATGTGCTGATCATTTTTTCACTCAGCGGACTCTGGCACGGTGCCGGCTGGAATTATATCCTTTGGGGTTTTCTACACGGACTTGGGCTCAGCCTGGAAACGATTTTCTCCCGCCAATCTATCTTCGCTGTTCCTATCTGGCTCAAATGGCTGCGCACGCAGGTCTGGGTTTTCTTCTGCTGGATCTTTTTCCGGGCCCATTCCAGCACCGAAGCCTGGGCGGTAATCAAAGGAACCTGGGGCAGCTTCTCCACAGACGGAACCGTCAATCTTTCCCAATCTGAAATGATTTACGGTTACGCACTGGCCATTTTGATCCTCCTTTCTGAAAAATTCAAATGGCAGGAAACCGCCTTTGCAGGGACGGGCTGGTTCTCCATTGCCGTCCTTTTTATCCTGGCCTACTTTCTGGGAAATTTCAACGCCACCACTTTCATCTACTTCCAGTTTTGAAACGATTCCTTCATTTGATTGCCTTGTTGACGGTTTCGGCTGCGTATTTGATCGTGAAGTCACCGGATGCGATCGTTTGGATTCGTCCCTATTGGTTCGATCTTTACCAGCTGGGCGATCTGTATCGCTACAGTTATCTGGCCGAATACAAAGACACCGCCGTGCATTCTTCTCCCCTTCCTGTGATGAAGGAAAAACAGAAACTGAGTCTGT
>DAIOVD010000200.1:5855-7416 GCA_036759185.1 Catalimonadaceae bacterium
GAATCGGACGTATCCGGATTGGGAGTTGTTTCAGTTTATGCGAAATTTCAGTTTGGGAAAGAATCCCTTTTCCGAAAGGGCGATTCGCACTGGAATCTGGCCGGGGAAAAGATCTGGCTTTCTACCCTGAATCAGAAACTGGAATCCATCTCATCACAAATGCCTGAAAACAAATAAGCCAGACAATAGGGTCTGGCTTATTCGATGTGGTCCCGACAGGAATCGAACCTGTATCTAAAGTTCCGGAGACTTTCGTAGTATCCATTCTACTACGGGACCAACTCATCCTTTCAACTCCGGTGGCCTTTCTTCCACATTTCGTTGAATGATTTCGGGGCCAAAATTGGCTCACTTCTTCGTTTTGACCAAGTATTTTTGAAAAGAACATCCAACACCCACTGTTTCAGGCTGCTGCCTCCCATATTCATGAGCGACCGATTGAGCATGGCACGCTTCCAGAAACCAAAACCGATTTTCTCCCAGGTATTGGTAAGTCCTTCTTCGACAGATTGTTTACGGTTGAGAAGGAGCACATTGTGAATATCAATCCGAACGGGACAAACCGAACTGCAGCCTCCGCACAAAGAAGATGCGTAGCTTAGGTGCTTGTACTTCTCCAGTCCAAGATACTGAGGGGAAAGAATGGATCCGATGGGTCCACTGTAGGTGGTGTCGTAGGTATGCCCTCCGATATTTTTGTAGACCGGGCAGGCATTCAGACATGCACCACAACGGATGCAATTGAGTGCCTGACGCTTTTCAGTGTCGGCCAGCAGTTTCGAACGGCCATTGTCGAGCAGAATCACATACATCTGTTCTGGGCCATCCACTTCATCTTCCTGTCGCGGTCCGGTGAGAATTGTATTGTAAACCGTTACATGCTGACCAGTTCCACTTGTAGAAAGCAGTGGCCAGAATAAATCCAGATCCCGCATAGAAGGAATCATTTTTTCGATACCCACTATAGCGATGTGTACTTTCGGGAAGGCAACTGTCAATCGTGCATTTCCCTCATTTTCAGTTACCGCTACACCACCGACATCAGCGATAAGGAAGTTTCCTCCTGTAATCCCAACTTCTGCTTCTGTATATTTTTCCCTCATGACACGGCGGGCGATCATGGTTAATTCTTCCGGATTATCGGTCAGTTCGGTGCCCAGATGTTTATGAAACAGTTCACTCACATCTTCTTTGCTCATATGCATGGCTGGTGTGACGATGTGGTAAGGCTTTTGACCTGCCAGCTGTACGATGTATTCGCCCAAATCCGTTTCAAACGGCTCAATTCCCTTTTCCTCAAGAAACTCATTCAGGTGAATTTCTTCAGTGGTCATCGACTTTGATTTCACCACCAGTCGGGCCTCTGCTGCTTTCATTATCTGGCCAATCGCCTTGAGTGCATCCGCTGAATTCTGAGCCCACACCACTTTTCCTCCGCGGTTCGAGAAGTTATTTTCCCATTCCATGAGCAACTTATCGAGGTTGAGCATGGTGTTGGTTTTAATGTATGATGCCCGGGTTCTGGCCAGTTCATGGTTCTGATACTGGTGCATTCCCGATT
>DAIOVD010000201.1:0-7305 GCA_036759185.1 Catalimonadaceae bacterium
CAGTTCTCCGAATGAACATTTGTGCTGAAAATCCCGCCCATCGCAAATCTGCAAAACGTTACCAGCAACCCTTTCCGACCTCTTAGCCTAACCAAACCATTGACGCTAAACACCCCAATTCCCATTTTTCATTAACACTCCATAAGCCTAAACCAACTCAACCCACCCGCCGCAAAACAAAAGAGAAGCAACCCACCCACAAGCCCACCCGCCTGCTTCACATTTGTTTTGCCCCACCCGCCGAATTAACAACATTCTTCCCAACAAAAATCTTTTACCTACATTTGCACCGTGAAATTTCTGGCAATTCTTTTTTCGGCCTACATACTTCTGCTCAACTGCATTCCTTGCAGCGACCAGGAGAATTGCAATGACAAGAAAGAAGAACAAGCACTACACGTTACAACAGACCATTCAGACCATCACCACGAGGCCGACTTTTGTACCCCATTTTGTACCTGTTCCTGTTGTGGCCAAACCTGTAAAGTCTCCTCTTTTTACATGCCAACCGAACCCGCCTTTACTACTCTAACCACCGAGGTTCCTGCATTTCAACCATCTACCTTTCACGAGGTTTTCCTTCCCATCTGGCAGCCACCCAAGCTTGCCTAAGTCTTCTTTCGTCAGTTTTCCTACGGTTTTCATGACGATTTTCGTCTGGTCATTTCACTGACCTGACTTTTCCATTTTTATTTCATTCCATAAACAAATTCATCCATTATGCTGGATCGAATCATTTTATATTCCATTCAAAACAAACTTATTATAGGGGTATGCACGCTTGCCCTTATTATTTGGGGTAGTTGGTCGGCGACTCAACTACCCATAGATGCCGTACCTGACATTACCAATAATCAGGTACAGATTATAACCCCAAGCCCTTCTTTGGCTGCCCAGGAGGTTGAACGACTGATCACCTTTCCAGTGGAAATCAATATGGCCAACATTCCTGGCCTTACCGAAGTCCGGTCCATTTCCAGGTTTGGGTTATCTGTTGTAACGGTGGTGTTCACCGATGAGACCGACATTTATTGGGCCCGCCAACAGGTAAGCGAACGCCTCAAAACGGCCTCGGACCAGATACCAAAAGGTGTTGGAACACCCGAATTGGGACCAGTCAGTTCCGGACTTGGTGAAATCTACCAGTATGTAATCCACCCGAAAAAAGGTTACGAAAAAAAATATTCGCCTATGGAACTGCGCACCATTCAGGATTGGATCGTGCGGAGGCAATTGCTTGGAACCAAAGGAGTAGCCGACGTTTCCAGCTTTGGCGGGTATATGAAGCAATATGAAATTGCAATCGACCCTGAAAAGCTTCGAAGTATGAACATAACCCTTTCTGAAGTCTTTACCGCTTTGGAAACCAACAACCAGAATACGGGTGGTGCTTACATTGAGAAAAAACCAAACGCCTGGTTTATCCGCACAGAAGGACTGGCAACGGGTATGGAAGATCTCCAAAAAATTGTGGTTCACAATACGGAGAACGGCACCCCAGTTTTAATTCGGGATTTGGCAACCGTACAATTCGGGCATCCGGTCCGTTATGGAGCCATGACCCGCAATGCTGAAGGAGAAGTAGTTGGAGCCATTGTGATGATGCTGAAAGGAGCCAACTCCAACCAAGTGATTTCCGATGTAAAAGTCCGCATTGAGCAGATTCAGAAAACCCTGCCCGAGGGCGTTGAAATTGAGCCATTCCTTGATCGGACCAAATTGGTAAACCGGGCCATTCATACGGTTTCTACAAATCTTATCGAAGGGGCCCTGATTGTTATTTTCATACTGGTTTTGTTCCTGGGCAATTTCCGGGCAGGACTTGTAGTAGCTTCTGTAATTCCGTTGGCGATGCTTTTTGCGATTAGTCTGATGAATTTGTTTGGTGTGTCGGGTAACCTCATGTCGCTTGGTGCCATAGACTTTGGTTTGATCGTGGACGGGGCCGTTATCATTGTCGAAGCTACTCTGCACCACATTGCCGGAAAGCGATTTACGCACAGGCTAAGTCAGACTGAAATGGATCAGGAAGTTTTTCTCTCCGCCTCTAAAATCAGAAACTCAGCCGCCTTTGGTGAGATCATCATTCTGATTGTGTATTTGCCAATTCTGGCTTTGGTGGGCATTGAAGGAAAAATGTTTAAACCCATGGCCCAGACTGTAGCGTTTGCCATTCTGGGTGCATTTATCCTTTCGCTCACTTATGTGCCGATGGTGTCGGCTTTACTACTCAGCAAGCAGTCAGGCCATAAACGTAACATTTCAGATCGGATGATGTCTTTGTTTCAAAGGCTTTATGATCCTTGCATTGCCTTTGCCTTAAAGCAAAGGTTTCTTGTAACATTATTAACCGTTTTTCTTTTTGGAATCAGCTTATATCAATTCACTCAAATGGGAGGAGAATTTATACCCTCTCTGGATGAAGGCGATTTCGCAGTTGAAACACGGGTTTTAACGGGAAGTTCCATGACTGAGACTGTTGATGCTACTTTAAAAGCAGGAGAAATATTGCTTAAAAAATTTCCAGACGAAGTGAAAGAAGTTGTGGGCAAGATTGGCTCCAGCGAAATTCCGACAGATCCCATGCCTGTGGAAGCCTGTGACATGATGGTAATTTTGAAAGAAAAGGACCAATGGAAATCTACAAGCTCACGTGAAGAATTGGCAGAAAAAATGCAGGAAGCCCTTGAAGCCATTCCCGGTGTGAGCTTCGGTTTTCAGCAACCCATTCAAATGCGTTTCAATGAATTGATGACCGGAGCCAAGCAGGATGTTGCAATTAAAATCTACGGCGAAGACCTTGATGTTCTGGCTTCCCAGGCCCGGAAGTTGGGGCAATTGGTTCAAAGCGTAGAAGGAGCCAAAGACTTATACTTAGAAAAAGTTACAGGTTTGCCGCAAATCGTAGTTTCGTTCGACCGGGATAAGGTAGCCCAGTTTGGTTTGAACATCAACGATATGAACCGGATGGTGAGTACCGCCTTTGCCGGAGAATCTGCCGGATTAATTTACGAAGGCGAAAAACGATTTGATCTTGTAGTACGGCTAAATCAGGAGAACCGCCAGGGCCTGGAAAATGTCCGCAACTTATACGTTACCACAGCCAAAGGTCAGCAAATTCCGCTAAGTGAAGTTGCTGACATCAACTTTAAGGTTGGTCCAAACCAGATTCAAAGAGACGATGCCAAACGTAGAATTACCGTAGCGTTCAATGTTAGGGGTAGAGACGTGGAAAGCATTGTTGGCGAAATTCAGGATAAAGTAAAAACCGGGCTCAAACTTCCACCGGGCTATTATTTGACCTACGGAGGCCAGTTTAAAAACCTGATCGAAGCCAAGGAACGGCTTTCAATTGCAGTGCCAATTGCCCTGGTCTTAATCTTCATGTTACTCTATTTTACCTTCGGTTCAATCAAACAAAGCGTACTCATTTTCACCGCCATTCCGCTTTCTGCTATTGGTGGCATCTGGGCACTTTGGTTTCGGGATATGCCTTTCAGCATTTCAGCGGGTATCGGTTTTATTGCTCTTTTCGGTGTGGCCGTGCTCAATGGTATTGTACTCATGGGTGAATTCAATTACCTGCGAAAAGAAGGTCTAACAGATCTGAAAGACATTATTCTCAAAGGTACACGGCACCGACTTAGACCCGTTCTAATGACAGCGGCCGTTGCCTCACTTGGATTTTTACCAATGGCTCTATCCAACGGCTCCGGTGCAGAAGTACAGCGACCTTTGGCTACTGTTGTAATCGGTGGATTACTTTCAGCTACGTTGCTCACACTGTTGGTATTGCCAGCCTTGTATTTCCTCTTTGAGAAGGCCGGAAAAGTAAAACCCGTTGCAGCCATGATCCTAGTTTTGATCGGCTTAAGTATGTCCATCTCTGTTTCAAATGCGTATGCACAGGGACCAAAAACGTTGGATTTGAAACAGGCACTTTCTCTTGCCCTTCAAAACAACCGGGGCATTCAGGGAGCGCAATACCAGATCGAATCGCAGAAGTTTCTCAAGGCGAGTGCTACTGAAATTGGCAAAACCAATATTGGGGTCATGTATGGGCAGTTCAACAGCTTTTACAACGACAACAACTTTACCGTGAGCCAAACCATTCCCTTTCCCGGCACCTTTGGCAAACAGGCAAAAGTGTATGAGACAGCTGTTCAAAGTGCCGGATCGCAAAAGAAGATACTGGAAAATGACCTGATATTTCAGGTCAAATCCACCTACTACCAACTGGTATTTGCCAAAAGCCATATAGAACTCTTTAAAAAACAGGACAGCCTGTACACTTCCTTCTTGCGTTCGGCAGGGTTGCGGTTAAAAACAGGAGAAAGCAACCTTCTTGAAAAGTCGATGGCTGAAAGTCAATTGTTTGAACTGCGTAACCGTCAAGTCCAAAATGAAGCCGACATACGCATTCTTGAAAAGAGGATGCAAACCTTGCTTCATTCGGATGATGAAGTTTCAACCACCGAAGCAAAATTGGCTCCTCTGCCTTTAGACATTCGGAAAGATTCCGGTGCAACAAAAGCAAATCCAGCCCTCGAATATTTTTCCAATCAGATCCAGCTAAACGAAGCCAACATCCGATTGGAAAAAGCCCGTTTGTGGCCCGACCTTTCTGTGGGCTATTTCAATCAATCCCTTTATGGAACAATTGATTATCGCAATACGGGCTTGGTTGCTGGAAGCGGAAAACGATTTCAGGGTTTTTCGCTGGGTTTGGCCGTTCCCCTTTGGCGAAAACCTCAAATGGCACGCATCCAATATTCTGAAGCACAGAAAAAGGCGGCACAATCTCAGCTTGAATTAAACCGCAAAAACCTCGATGGCCAATATGCACAAGCAACGCAGGAATACCTGAAATGGAAAAACAGCCTGGCCTATTTCGAAAACACAGCCCTGCCAACGGCCAAAACCATTAATGAAAGTGCCTTGAAAAGTTTTAAGGCAGGAAACATCGGCTACATCGAATTCCTGCAAGGTGTAAACCGGGCGGTTCTGGTAGAGACAGAATATCTCAATCAACTGAACCAATACAATCAATCCATTCTTCAAATCGAATTCCTGATCGGAAATCCTCAATAAAACATCAACATGAAAACAACATTTGTATCCATAGTCCTCACAGCCATTTTATTGGCATTTGCCTCTTGCGGCAGCAAAACCGATGAGAAAGCACCCGCTGCTGAAGAAGAACACCACGAAGAAGAAGGCCGTGTAGAGTTAACCGAAGTGCAGTTTAAGTCTGCCAACATCGGTTTTGGTAAAATCGAAGCCCGAAATATGAGCGGAACCATCGCCGTCAACGGCGTATTGGATGTGCCACCTCAGAATATGGTTTCGGTTTCTGCCGTCATGGGCGGCTTTATCAAATCAACCGAACTCCTCCAGGGAATGGAAGTAAAAAAAGGAGAGGTTATTGCCACAATTCAAAACCCCGATTTTATCCAGATTCAAAGCCAGTATTTGGAAAACAAACAAAAGATCCTTTTTCTGGAGCAGGAGTTTAAAAGGCAGGAAGAGCTAAGCCGGGAGAATGTGTCGGCAGCCAAAGTATTTCAACAGGTCAGTTCGGAGTTTCACACAATGGAAGCAACACAGGGGGCATTGGAAGAAAGGCTCAAAATTCTCAGCATTAATCCAAAAACCCTGACTCAAAGCAACATCCGAAGCACGGTTAATATAGTGGCTCCCATCAGTGGTTTTGTAACTACGGTGAATGTGAACCTGGGAAAGTTTGTTCAACCTCAGGATGTGATTTGTGAAATAGTTGATACCGACCACTTACACGCCGAACTCACTGTGTTTGAAAAAGACATTTCTAAATTGAAGAAGGGCCAGAAAATACGGTTTCAACTGGTAAACGAAAGCAATAAGGAACGAACCGCATCCATTTTCCTCATCAACCACCTCATTTCAGCCGAAAGGACAATAAGGGTGCATGCTCATTTGGACAAAGAAGACCATAGCCTTATGCCCAATATGTATCTGAAAGCCCTTATTGAAACAGGAAGCGAAAAAGTAAATACCCTGCCTGAAGCAGCCATTGTACAGGCCGAGGGAAAAGACTTTATCTTCATCAAAGCAGAGCCGGACAAACATGAAAAGCATGAAGGCGAAGAAAAAGAGCATGAAGAACATGGAGAAGAATTTGCTTTTCAGGCCATTGAAGTCAAAAAGGGATTGGTACAGAATGGGTTTGCAGAAGTTCATCTGCCAATCGATTTTGAAATTCTAAAAGCTGAGGTGGTAATAAATGGAGCCTACACCATACTTGCTAAAAGAGACAACGCTGAAGGCGAAGGCCACGCACATTAAATATATTCAACCATGGAAAAAATAAAAATCAATCTTAACATTATTCTTCCGGGTGTGCCGGATGAAAATGATGCATGTGTGGCTCGTCTGATTTCTTTAACGAAAAAGCAAAAAGGAATAAAACGGGTGCATGTTGTCCCAGCAAAAAACAAGGTAGCTGCACAACTTTGCTTTCATTACGATCCGGATGTAATCACTTTAAAGCGTATGGAAATCCTGGCCAAACAAGCCGGGGCAAAACTAACGGAACAATACAAGCACATTCATATTGAGGTAGAGAAAATCCATGAAATGATAGAAGCGGCAGTTATCGAGAGCCAATTAAAAAAAGTACCCGGCATTGCCGAAGTCTCTGTATCCGCTACCGGAAACATCCGCATTGAGTATGACCAAAAGAAAGTAAGCAAACAGCAGGTGCTTGATTCCATTTCAAGGGAAGGTTTGAAAGTAAAATCAGCCCTGGAAATCATTCATGGACAAAGTGATTTTCTCGTTAAAAAAGAAAAACAAATTGAAAATGAAGGATCAGATTCCCCTGACGACGAAGACGATGAACTGTATACAGACGATCAGATACCGGAAGTATGGTGGAAAGCCTACCTACCGGTTAGTGCCAGTTTCGTTATGCTCATGGCTGGGCTGGGGGCGGACTTCTTCTGGAAACCAGACTTTTTTACCGGCTGGGTCCGGTTTGCCTGGTATTCTGTTGCTTACCTGCCGGTCGGGTCAATGGTTGCCATCAAGGGATTTAAGCTTCTTCTTAAAGGAGATGTTTTTACGGAATTTCTTCTGATGACCATTGCAACTTTGGGGGCTTTTTACATTGGTGAATACCCGGAAGGTGTAGCAGTTATGCTCTTTTATTCGGCTGGAGAATTGTTTCAGGATGCAGCCGTTAACCGGGTCAAACGCAGTATTAAAGCTTTGCTGGATATACGGCCCGACAAAGCCAGTGTTCTCCTTGACGGTAAATACAAAGAA
>DAIOVD010000202.1:0-7239 GCA_036759185.1 Catalimonadaceae bacterium
GGCCAACATTTTATGGGGTGAAATCGGCAACCAAGGTTACCACCATTACCGAGACTGTTTCAACATATGTTCCAACCACGGCCACCAGCGAACTGGAAAATCAGGAGCTGAAAGTGAGCATTTTCCCGAATCCAACGAATGAACTGATTGCCATCCAGCTTGGGACTTTGTCAAAAGGAAATACACAGGTTCAGCTTATTGACATGACCGGCAGGGTAGTGAAAGAAACCCAGCTTTTTCAGGGCAGTACCATTGCTTATTTTGAAACAGCCACGTTGCACAGCGGAACGTATTCAGTAAGAATCAGCGATGGCCGGAATGTGATAAACCGGAAAGTAGTGATTGCGGAGTAATTTCAAGCTTGCCATTCCGATCGCCCGCCCATCAACTCAGTTTGGCATTACCTGGGCTGGAATTCGATTTGAAGGTTTTCTATTACGGATGTAAGGATTCTGAGAATTTTTTCAACAGCCTTTTCTATTTCAACTGAAGTCCACTCTGCATCTGACGCCCGTTCCAACATCCGGATCTCGTCTGCTATTTCCATGATGCAAAAAGTATCGATGCTGGATTTCATTTTATGCGCAACCCGCGAAACCATCGCCACATCCATTAATTGGACTGCCATTTGAATCTGGCTCATCAAATCAGGCGTTTGCTTCAAAAAAAGACTCACCATTTTGGAAACAAAACCATCGTTCCCCAAAGCCAGATTTTCCAGAATCCGTAGATCGTACTGTTTATCCATTGTATGTATGAAGTCGATTTTGCCCTTTTCCGGTTCGCCTTGAAAGAAATAGAAAATCTGATAAATAATGACGCCGATTATACAACGGATACCATCAAAAGTATAAAAAACTTTCATACCAGCATATTGCTCAAACAGTTCCCATCCTTCCCGGCTCGCATCACGCCTTATATTTGCCACGTTTCAACAAAAAAGAACCTTCAGGTTTTAGATCAGCCGTATTAATATGATGTTCCTGGCATTCACCCGAGAAACAGAACGTAACAACGAGATTCTATCAATTCAATATTTACGGGGAATTGCAGCCCTGATGGTGACAGTTTATCACTATATGCCCTGGCTATTCTTCACGATTCCGGATTGGCTCAAGGCATTTCTTAAAACGGGCAGTATGGGTGTTTACATCTTTTTCTGCATTTCAGGCTTTGTTCTCACTTTTTCACTGAACAAAATTCAGTACACCATCCGGGATTTCGGAACATTCCTGAAACGCCGGTTTATCCGGATTGAGCCGCCATATCTGGTCTCCGTCCTGATGGTTTTGTTGTTTCTGAAACTCAGGATGCTGATGAATCTCCCGGTGACAGTCGACCTTTCGCTGCGAAACATTCTGTTCCATATTGGCTACCTGAACGTTTTCGGAGGACATTGGTTTACAGTAGTTTACTGGACACTTGCCATTGAGTTTATGTTTTACATCACCATTGGCTTACTGTATCCGTATATTGTTAACGCCAGACCTCTTCACCGGATATTGATATGGACAGGCCTGATGTCGTCTGGATTAATATTTCCGGCCCAGGAATTTTTGCCAAACTATTTCCCATTCTTCATACTGGGCATGACAGCTTGTTTATTCTACACCAATAAGTCGGGTTTAGGCGAATCTGCCACATCAGCAATTCTCTGTCTGGGTCTGATATTCTGGAAATTCGGATGGGTCGTGACACTGTATTGCGGGTTGACATCACTTTCATTTTTTGTTACCGTACCCAGAATTCAGGTGCTGTATTTTTTAGGAACGATTTCCTTCAGTATTTACCTTATGCACACCATTACAGGAGCCCGGGTTTTAATGTTGGGATTCCGGTTTGAAGAAGGCGGAATAGAGAGACCGATCATTTTTCTTCTTGCCATCATTGCGACAATTGTGACGTCTTGGTTGTATTACCTGGCGATCGAAAAAAGAAGTCTGGCCTGGAGCAGGCAACGAAAGTAACAGGGTGATGAACACCCTCCAGATTCATCCTGAATTACAGGTGGTATTCTATTAATCCACGGTATTTTTGACAGAGTCCTTTTCCAGATATCCCGGAAAGCGCTTTTGAATTCTCAACTGGAGCTGGGTGAACCCGAATGAAATCAGGGCCTTCTCCCATGTTCTGAAAAATGGTCTGCCTTTTTTCCCTATTTGGATTCAGATACTTTGAATTCTGTCTGAATCAGAACCACACGATCATGAAGAAAGTTCTTACCTGTATGTCCTTGCTGCTGATGGTTTCGTTCCCGACTTTGGCTCAGCGGAACGTCATACTCATCATCGCTGATGATCTGGGAAGTGATTATTGCGGATTTTATGAAAACCACCTGGACACCGTAAAACTTCCGAATGTCCGAACACTTGTTGCGGGAGGTGTGCGTTTCCGGAATGCCTGGTCTAATCCCCTTTGCTCCCCTACCCGATCCGGAATTCTGACGGGCCGCTACAGTTTCCGGACCGGCGTTGGAAATGCCGTCGGAGGCACAGGTTCCGCTGTACTGGATACTGCTGAAAAGACCATTCCCCGTCTTTTAAAACAATTCAATCCAGACATTGCAACAGCCAATATCGGAAAGTGGCATCTCCACCTTCCCACACCGGTAGCCAATCTTTCCCTTCCCAATAAAATGGGCTACGATCACTTTGAAGGGAATTTCCTTGGAACACTCACCAGTTATACCAACTGGAAAAAAGTTGTCAATGGGGTAAATGGCACCACCACCAATTACGCCACAACAGAGACTGTTGACAATGCGGTTGGATGGTTGAAGGCAATTCCACCTTCCAGGCCTTTTTTCCTTTGGCTGGCATTTAATGCGCCACATTCTCCTTTCCATCTGCCCCCATCCAACCTCCATTCCTACAACAACTTAAGTGGAACAGATGACGACATTGCTGCCAATCCGAAAAACTACTTCAAAGCGATGGCGGAGGCAATGGATACCGAAATTGGTCGCCTTCTGGATTCGGTTGGTGCCCTCAATCGTCTGGACAGTACCGATATCATATTCATTGGCGATAATGGAGATGATGCCTCCGTTTCTCAGGTCACCGGAGGATCAAAAGGCAGTATTTACCAGGAAGGCATATCGGTTCCTTTTGTGATTGCGGGCCCCTCGGTAATTGGAACCAACCGTGCCAGTGACGCCCTTGTGAATACACAGGATTTATTTGCCACCATTCATGACATGATGGGCAACAATGGATGGGCTACCCAGATTCCTTCTGACAAGCCGGTGGATTCGAAAAGCCTGATGCCTGTTTTACAGAACCAGATCGATTCTGTCCGTGACTGGGTTTTCACAGAGGTTTTCAAAGTACCAACTGTAGCGGCCGACGGAAAAGCCATGCGGAATCGCATATATAAACTCCTTGATTTTGACAACGGAACTCAGAAATTTTACCGGATAGCAACGGATCCTGAGGAAAGTGCGGATCTGTTAACCGGGATTTTGTCAGCTGAAGACCAGCAACAATATTCAGCTCTGTGCACCGAAATGACCAACCTCGTTGGCATTTCCCGGTTTTGCGACCTCACAACCAACATTTTCAATAAAGATTCCGAATCTGCACCTATTCCGGTGCCGAATCCGTTCAGCAAATCAATTCGACTTGAAGGGGCAAATGAAAACCACCCTCAAATTATGCAACTGACCAATTCAGTTGGCTGTGTATTGTATGAAGGAACCAATCTGGAAGGCCAGGACTTTTCATGTCTTCCTGCTGGCGTGTATTTCCTGAAACCTCTTTCATCTCCCGGTAAAGGCTCGAAGTTAATGAAAACCAACTAGTTTAACTTGATACAGCTACCCAGGCAACGTTACCATTTTTCTTTATCCAAATTCATGTTATCAAAATGCCTGGTGATGTGTTGATCACCAGTGGTTACCATTACTCAGGCTCATTGATCCGGGCAAGGTCTGAAAACGAGCTTGTTTCCAGAACAGCAAGATTTGCGTCACGGACTTTTTCCATCAACCTTCTGAACCGGCAGGTGTATTCAGAATCACAGTCATCGCATTTCTGGTAAAAATGAAGTGATACGCATGCCACCGGAGCAATGGGGCCTTCGATGGTACGGAAAACATGAGCCAGTGAAATCTGTGAGGGAGGAACTTTCAGAAAGTAGCCTCCTCCTTTTCCTTTTTTACTGTCGACATACCCGGCATGCCGGAGTTCGAGGAGGATGACTTCAAGAAATTTCTTCGGAATGCTTGCCTTCTCCGATATTGTGGAGATCAGCACTGGGCCTCTGCCATATTCATCCACAAGGATGAGCATAGCCTTATAGGCATATTTGGATTTTTTAGTTATCAAGGTGGTGTATTAAATAAGGCAGGACAAAGGAATCAAGACGGATCCTGATCCCAATTAAAGTGCCTCAAAACTAACCACAATTTCCAAACAGCCGACAAAATCAGTAGAACATGACTGGAATCATATCTGATTCCACAGGGAGCGGATCACAAAAACCACTCTCTGAAGATCGGCTGCCGACAGGTTGCTTCCGGAAGGAAGACACAACCCATGCTCAAACAACTTTTCTGAAACACCGTTCACCCAACATGGATATTCGCTGAAAACCGGCTGCAAATGCATCGGTTTCCACAAAGGACGGGATTCAATGTTTTCCTTTTCAAGTGCGAGCCGGATGTCTTCTCTGGTAATTCCATTTGATCTGTTCGGATCAACCGTGAGACAGGTCAGCCAGCGGTTTGAGAAAAAATGATCCGGTTCTTTATGAAACTCGATTCCCGGCAGATCCGACAATGCTTTGTGGTAATAACTAAAATTGGCCCTACGGTTCACAATCCGATCTGGCAGCACTTCCATTTGTCCCCTGCCGATTCCGGCCAGTACATTGCTTAGGCGGTAATTATAACCAATATGGGAGTGTTGATAATGAGGAGCCGGATCCCTTGCCTGCGTCGCCAGAAAACGTGCTTTGGCAATCCATTCAGCATTTTTCGAAACCAGTGCACCTCCACCTGACGTGGTGATGATCTTGTTTCCATTAAATGAAAGGATACCCATAGCACCAAACGAACCCATCATTTTCCCATTCCAGTGACTGCCTAAGGCTTCTGCTGCGTCTTCAATGATGGTAATGTTGTATTTCCTGGCTATTTCTTCGAACCTGTCCATTTGTGCCGGCATTCCATACAAATGAACCAGAACCATGGCTTTCGGCATTTGCCCGTTTGAAGACAATGTCTGGATGGCTTGTTCGGCCAGATCGGGATCCATATTCCAGGTTTTCTCCTCAGAATCAATAAACACTGGTGTCGCTCCCTGATATACAATCGGATTGGCAGAAGCCGAAAATGTGAACGAGGAACAAAGGACCAGATCGCCCGGACCAATACCTGCCAGAATCAGGGCCAGATGCAAAGCAGCTGTACCAGAACTGAGAGCAGCGGCATGTCCAATTTTTAAATAATCCTGTAATTGAGCTTCAAAGCCATCTACGTGAGGACCAAGTGGTGCGATCCAGTTGGTATCGAATGCATTCTGAACATAGTTGGCCTCATTGCCACCCATGTGAGGAGATGAAAGCCAGATTTTTGGAGGAAGAGGTTTTGCCATCGGTTTGGTGTCGCCTGGTAAGGGAGTGCAAGATTACGAAATTCCGTTTTAGAAGAATGGGGGAAAAGAATCGTGAAAATAGAATTTACAGAACCTTGAATTCAATCCGCCGGTTTAACAGACGTTTTGATTCATCGCTGTTGTCGTTGAGAGGTTTGGTTTCACCATGGCCAACAGATTTGAGACGTTTTTTGGTAATCCCTTGTTTTCCGAGGTGATCAATTACCGCCATCGCTCTTTTCTGACTAAGAACAAGATTGTCACCATCCTTCCCTACATTATCGGTGTGCCCGGAAATCTCAATCGACATGGTTGGATTCAAACTCATGAGCCTTCCGATTTTGCGAAGTTCCAATAACGATTCAGGCAAAAGATCAGATTTCCCGCTTTCAAAAAACAGGTTATTCAATACAATACTGGCACCACTTCGGATGGGTTCCAGATAAATGTCTTTTTTCAATCCTTCTTCCGGATGGGGAAGAGAATCGGTCCGCACGCTTGAACTATTGAACAGATATCCAGGTTTTGAAACAAACATGGCATAGGGTGTTCCCTGCTGAATAACAGCCGTATACGTACCAAAGTCCTTATCCGATTCCATTGAAAATTCGGGCTTGCTGTTTTGCATATTCACCAGCTCTATCGATGCCTGAATCCGTTGTTTAGTAACAGCATCAAAAACGGTTCCTGTTAAGAAAGTACAGGATGGCCCTTTCTGCATATCAACCGGCAACCGGAATACCTGAATCTGTGAACTGAGAAGATCCCGTTCCCGTCGTTCTTCCAGGCAGAACAATCCGGTTTTTCCACTGGCTGTGATAAACAAACCCGATTCATCTTTGCTTGTATTGATGGCCTTTCCAAGATTGGTGGGCTTATCCCAGGTGCCATTTGTTTTCTTCGTATAAAACAAATCGACCTTACCGAAACCGGGATGACCGTCAGACGCGAAATACAAGGTTTGTCCGTTTGCATGTAAAAACGGTGTTTCTTCATCATATGGTGTATTGATGGCAGGACCCAGATTGTAAGGTGGTTGCCAGACCTGGTTGGAGTCTTTTTCAGCGCACCAGATATCCATGCGACCTTGTCCTCCTGGCCTTGCGGAAGTGAAGAATATTCTCCTTCCGTCTGCGGAAAGAGTCGGGTGCGAATCCCAGTAAGGCGAATTGATTTCCCGGATGGGCTTCGGTGCTTTCCAGTTGTTGCCTACCCTTTCAGTGACAAAAATATCGCAACTCCCCTGCCCTTCCGGAGATCCGCATTTGGTAAAAACAAGAATCCGGGCATCGGCATTGATGCTGCTGGTTCCTTCATTTTCCCGTCCGTTTATGAGGGGTGAAATTCCCTGCGGACTCATCCATTTGCCATTCATTTTGCGGCTCACATATATGTTCTCGTCGTACATATCGTGTGTTCCCTGACGAGCTGTGAAAATGAGGAAGTTTTCGTCCGCTGTCATGGCCGGAAAGTACTGCAGCTGGAATTTATTGAGTTCTTCACTGAGCGGCTCCATCACCAGATTTTCCGGGATTTTACCTGCTTCCCCTTTGACAAATTTCACATTCTGGCGGATCTGAAGGGCTCTGGTTTTCAAAGCCAGATCGGTGGTAGCGAGTTTGGCGGCTTTGTCAATTTCGATTTC
>DAIOVD010000203.1:0-4672 GCA_036759185.1 Catalimonadaceae bacterium
TCTTGAAAAGATTGGTCGGAAGTAAAAACCATTTCCTTTTGTGACAAATCACATTTTTTTACTTTCGTGGGTCACAAATTATTTCGCACTTAATCCGACACAGAATTTATGGCCAGAGTCAAAAACAAAATCAACCTGCGGAACCAGCTGGGAGTTAGTCAGGACCACTTCGCTCTTTGGCTGGGAATCAGCAGAAGCCTGATTTCGATGCACGAAACGAATCAGCGCAGCCTTCCCACAGATGCTGTTTTCAAATATTCTCAAATCCATCTGGCCTGGCAAAATTTTGAGGCAATCTGGGAAGCAACTGAGAAAAGGACGGAGGAATCTCATCCTTCAAGAAAATTTTTGCAAAAAATCCGAAAGCTTCAAAGCAAAAAAGTACTTGCTGAAATTGAACTTGAAAAACTCGATGACCTGCCGGACTACGCCAAAACCATTGCCTTCTTTACCCATTATCTCGAGCAAACAACCAACGAAACGGAGCAACTGATTTGCCAACTTACCATCAGGGATCAGGAAAAAGAAAGAGATCATGTCCGGAAAAAAAGGGAGGCTCTTAAAACGGATATTGAGCTCATCAACCGGCAACTGGAAGTTCTGGAGAAAAAACAGTCTTAGGGTATAATTTTAATACTTGCACAGAAAGCTCCTTACTAAAAATGGCGATGCGCTGTTCGTTCGGGATTATCAATGCAGGACGGAATTCGGCGTAGAGGAATTCAGTCAGGCAGCTTTTCCCATTTTGATGACCGATACTTCATGACCTGTTTTCGATTCTGCATCTACAATCTGCCGAACTTCTTCCACAACCTCAGGAGTTAAGTACCATGCGCCACAAAGGTCACACACCAAGGCATCTACATCCTTCACCACAATCGTGGAATTGTCCCGGCTGAAAGTGAGAATCGTTTTACCTTCAACCATTCGTCCTGATTTACAATTGGTGCAAGTCAAAACAGTCATTTAAAATGTGAATATTCAAGTTGTTTAACTTTCAGCTTTTGCTTCTGTTAATGACTCGACAAACTGGTAAAAATCCTTGCTGAACATTTCCTGTTAAAATAAAATATTGCTGTCTAAGAATTTCAATAGCTGCAATTCGATCTTCTGGTGATTTGGATAGCCAGTACTGAAGGTCATTTCATTTATCTTTTTCGCACTACTTTATCCATATTCAAATATATTGAAAGACAGGCATTTTACAATACCTTGTGGATTACTAAAACCAAAATCCTATTCCTAATATCTACTACCCCAGCTTCTTAAACTTCACCCGTTTCGGGGCTTCGTTGCCGACGCGTTTTTTACGGGCTTCCTCGTAATCCGAAAAGTTGCCTTCGAAAAAGACCACCTGCGAATTGCCTTCGAATGCCAGAATGTGCGTAGCCACTCTGTCCAGAAACCAACGGTCGTGACTGATGATCACCGCACAACCACCGAAATTATCCAGTGCTTCTTCCAAAGCTCGGAGTGTATTGATGTCGAGATCATTGGTCGGTTCATCCAAAAGCAAAAGATTGGCCTCCTGCTTGAGGGCCATCGCCAGGTGAACCCGATTCCGCTCTCCACCTGACAATACGCCCAGCTTTTTCTCCTGATCACTTCCTGTAAAATTGAACTTGCCGACATAAGCCCGGCTGTTCACCTGCTTACCTCCCAGATTCATGAGATCGGTTCCGCCTGAAATGGATTCGAAAATAGACTTGGCCGGATCCATTCCGTCGTGGCTTTGATCGACGTAGGCCCACTTCACAGTCGGACCAACTTCAAAGGTTCCGTTGTCGGGTTCCTGTTGTCCTGTGATAAGACGGAACAAGGTTGTTTTACCCGCACCATTTGGTCCGATTACTCCCACGATACCGGCCTGAGGCAAGGTAAATTCGAGGTTTTCAAAGAGAAGTTTGTCCCCGAATGCTTTTGAAACGCCAAGGGCTTCAATCACTTTTGCACCCAGTCTTGGACCAGGCGGAATGTACAATTCGATTTTGTCCTCGTTCTGACGGGCATCTTCTCCCAGTAATTTCTCATACGCTCCCAAACGGGCTTTGCTTTTCGCCTGACGAGCCTTCGGTGCCATGCGAACCCATTCGAGCTCACGTGCCAACGTTTTCATACGTTTGGTTTCGGACTTCTCTTCTTTGGCCAGTCGCTGCTGCTTTTGTTCCAGCCAGCTGCTGTAGTTTCCTTTCCACGGAATACCCTCTCCCCTGTCGAGTTCGAGAATCCATCCTGCCACATTATCAAGGAAGTAACGATCGTGGGTAACCGCAATCACGGTTCCTTTGTAATCTCTCAGGAATTGCTCCAGCCATAAAACCGACTCTGCGTCAAGATGGTTGGTTGGCTCATCAAGCAACAACACATCCGGTGCCTGAAGAAGCAATCGACATAATGCCACACGGCGTTTTTCTCCACCCGATAATACGGAAACCAGTGCATCATCCGGCGGACAACGAAGGGCATCCATCGCCCTTTCCAGTTTGGTATCCAGCGACCAGGCATCGAGCTGATCCAGTTTTTCCTGCACTTCGCCCTGACGTTCGATGAGCTTGTTCATCTCATCATCTGTCATTTCTTCTGCAAACTTTTCGTTGATTTCGTCAAACTCCTTCAGCAGATCCACAACATTCTGAACCGCCTCCTGCACAATTTCCTTCACCGTTTTGGTCGGATCCAGATCGGGTTCCTGTTCCAGCATCCCAACCGTGTAACCACCAGAAAACACAATTTCTCCTTCAAACTCGGTGTCTTTGCCAGCAATAAGTTTAAGCAAGGTTGACTTACCGGAACCGTTCAGACCGAGGACACCAATCTTGGCGCCATAGAAGAACGAGAGATAGATATTTTTAAGAACCTGTTTGCGGGGTGGCCAGTATTTACTGACCCCGGCCATGGAAAATATGATGGTTTCGTTTGACATGAGATCGATTTTCAGGGCCGCAAATATGAGTCTTTTCGACGGAATCCTCCCACCCGAATCTGTCAATTTCTGAACCTAAAAAGTGGTCGGAATGAAAATCCTGCATCGGGTCTGAAAGAGTCAAATTTTTACATCAGGACCTGTCCCGATTTTGCATCGGGAGAATTGAGGAAATACAAAAAGAGTAAAAGAGAACTGAAAATCAACGCTACACTCTGCGACTCTCTGCGTCAAATCTCTTAAATCTCTGCAGTTCCTGCCTTTTAAGACAAGTTCAGTAGGCGAGTCTATTTACCAGATAAAGCTTCTTCCAACAACTGCGAAACAAGCTTGGGATCTGATTTGGAGGTTGACCGCTTTTTCATTTCGCCAATAAACATACCCAGAAGTGCCTTTCTTCCACTTTGGTATTCCTTCACTTTGTCCGGAAATGCAGCCAGCACTTCCTGAATCGTGGTTTTCAGCGAATCTTCATCAAATTGAATGAGTAGATTCTCTTTGGCTGCAAAGGCTTCTATGTCAAGTTCTGGTTGATTCACTAAAACCGGAAACACATCCTGAACCGCCACCGAATGGCTTAGTTTCCCATCTGAAACCAATTGAATCAGACGTGCCAGAGCAGCGGGAGAAACGGGGAATTCATCAAGATCCCGTCCTTGTTCATTCAGCCAGGATCGAACGGTTGTCATCAGCCAGTTGGCAGCAGTTTTGGGAATGACGTTTTCGGCCAGCAGAAATTGAAAAAAACGGACGCTTTCGCGGGATTCCGTCAGAAAAAACGAATCGGCCTCTGGCAATCCCAATTGCTGGGTAAAATGAATAAACAACGGATACGGCAACTCCGGCATTCCGGCTTTGATACCATCGAGCATCTGATCCGAAACCATCATCGGGGCAAGATCCGGATCGGGGAAATAGCGGTAATCATTGAGGGTTTCCTTGGTTCGCATGCTGTAGGTCTCCCCTTTCTCCACATCAAACATGCGGGTTTCCGACACTATGCTTCCACCCGAATTCAAAATGGCGGACTGCCGGCTGAATTCAAACTCAATCGACTTCTGCACGTGGCGAAAGCTGTTCATGTTCTTGATTTCCACCTTGCTGCCCAGTTTGTCAGAACCGACAGGACGGATGGAAATATTGGCATCGCAACGGAAAGAACCTTCCTCCATGTTGCCGTCCCCAATGTCCAGAAAACGAACCATTTTCCTCACTTCCATAAGGCAGGCCGCTGCATCGGCAGCCGAATGAAGGACGGGTTCGGTTACAATTTCAAGCAGCCCCACTCCAGCCCGATTGAGGTCGATAAGGGTTTCATTGGAAGATTCGCCGTGAAGTGATTTGCCGGCATCTTCTTCCATATGGATCCGGTTCAGCTGAGCGGTTTTCCACTCTCCTTCTTTGGACCGAAACTGAATGTTTCCTCCCAGACAAATCGGGGCTTTGTCCTGCGTAATCTGATAACCTTTCGGAAGGTCGGGATAGAAATAATTCTTGCGGTCAAAAAACGAAAACCGGTTGATCTCACAGCCAAAAGCCAGGCCCAGCCGAATGGCAAATTCGACCATTTTTTTGTTCACCACCGGCAAGGTACCGGGATGGCCAAGGGAGATAGGAGAAACAAGACTGTTCGGTTGTGCTCCAAATAAAACTGGATCGGCACAGAAAGCTTTGCTTTGGGTTTTGAGCTGGGTGTGAATTTCAAGTCCGATATCCAGAGTAAAGGTTTGCGCCATGCCGAAAGGTTGA
>DAIOVD010000203.1:4772-7203 GCA_036759185.1 Catalimonadaceae bacterium
TTACCAGCGGGTGCGGGTTGCCTTTCCGTTGATGGACACGGTTACCATATTGTCGCAGGTTCCGTCTCCAAAATCCACCACTTTGGTTTTGGTATTATTGGTGATGGTCACTTTTCCGGAAACTGGTTTGAAGATGCCGGCCAACGCACAGGAAGCTTTACGGACCACATCATTGTTTACCGTCATTGTGTATTCACGGCCCTGGCGATCAATACCGGTCAGGTTGCTACCTGCTTTCAGTGTGTACACATTATCCCAACGATAACCCAGAGCGCCCAGATCCCAGACCAGATTCTTCGTACCCAAATAAGTAAAGCTGGTGTTGTCAGAGAAAATCAGTTTCATTCCCACTTCGCGTTTCAATTGAATCGTGGTATTTCCTCCCACAGGTTCATTGCTGCTCATGTTGGTGGTGATTTTTGTGCTGGCGTTATCCACCATTACGTACGCTTCGGAATTGATTCGTTTCACTCCATAATTCAGGAAGCTGGTGGTGATCACAGCGCCTGGTTTCCGCAAACGATCGGTAAACGTCCAGGAAATGATTCCTTTTCTATACCGTCCGTCTCTGCCTTGACAGCCAGTTCCGTAGTCCACGGTTACTTTTCCCGTTGCATTGCTTCCTTTTGGAATGATGGTTACGGTGGCACAGGAATCAAACGGGAACGTGTAGGTAGTGTCGTTCACCGCCATGCGTCCGTTGAGTTTGGTTTCGTTGGCTGCCATCAGATCGTCTTGCATGGCACTCACATCTTCGGCCTCGTTGTCGGCCTGATTCTGGTCTTTGGTCACCTGCTGATCTGCGGTAAAGGCAGCATCGGTTTCATTGTCTTTTTTGCAGGAAGTCGTGGCGAAGGCAAAGCCTAGAAGAATGGCGGCTAAAGTGAATTTCGTTTTCATGGATCAAAAATTAATTTGTTTTCGGCGACTAAGAGACGCTCAAAAAGAAATCGTTTAATCAATCCTGAAAAAAAAATTGAATTCTCTGAAAATCAGGATCCAAAATTCAACTAACGACCAAACGAAGAGGGCTTTACCTGCTGCGTTTTAAAAATATCTGCTGTGTACAAGCCGGCTCTGGCCAGGAAATAAAGGAAGGAAACCGACAACACTCCCAGACCATATTTCACGCTCCGGCTGAAGTTGATCGAACTGGCTTCATCAAAATATTTGGTCGGACAAGTCACTTCTCCGATTTCAAAATTGTGGTAGAAAATCTGGGCGATCATCTGGTTGTCGAAAATGAAATCGTCTGAGTTTGGGCTCAGGTCCAGCTGTTTGAGAACTTCCGCACTAAAAGACCGGTAGCCGGTGTGGTATTCCGACAATTTCTGATCCATCAGAATATTCTGGGTGAACGTCAGAAACCGGTTGGCGATGTATTTGTACATGGGCATCCCTCCTTTCAATGCGCCTTTTCCCAGAATCCGGGAACCAAATACAACCGGGTAGAGTTCCTGTCCGATGATGGACACCATTGCCGTAATCAGTTTCGGGGTGTACTGATAATCGGGATGCAGCATCACGACAATGTCTGCATTGATTTCAAGTGCTCTCCGATAGCAGGTTTTCTGATTTCCGCCATATCCTTTGTTGGCTTCATGACGGATCACATGATGAACGCCAAGTTCTTTAGCCACTTTCGATGTATCGTCCTTACTGGCGTCGTCCACCAATACCAATTCATCGACAATGTCAAACGGTATTTCCTGAATGGTTTTTGCGAGGGTCAGTGCCGCATTATAAGCTGGCAGCACAACGACGACTTTCTTGTTTAAATACACCCGGTCTGAATTTTGGAGCAAATTAATATGATTTGAGTCAGGTTTCCGTTGATGAGTTAAAAAAGGACCGAATCCAAAACTGACGAAAGGCAGTTTTTTGCGTTACTTTGTCCCCATTCCAACTCTTCCGAATGCTCAGAAAATACCGGATCGAACTTTCCATCGGATTCATTGCAGCGCTTTTGTTCATCCCTTTTTTGGGAGCTGTGCATTTGTTTGACTGGGACGAAATCAATTTTGCCGAGTGCGCCAGGGAGATGTTCATCAACCGGGATTTTGGCCGGGTGTATATCAATTTCCTGCCTTTCTGGGAAAAGCCTCCGTTCTTTTTCTGGCTTCAGGTGGCCTCGATGCATGCTTTCGGGGTGAACGATTTTGCCGCACGTTTTCCCAATGCCATTGCTGGTATCATTACGCTCATTCTGGTTTTCAGAACCGGGCAACGACTTTTCAACACACAGTTCGGCATTCTCTGGGCTCTGGCTTTTGGCGGTTCCGTCCTTCCTCACCTCTATTTTCATTCCGGCATTGTTGACCCATGGTTTAACCTGCTCATTTTTACGGGCTTGCTGTACTTCATTTCATACGAACAGCAAAAGGAAAAGGTGGCATTGCAACCCGCCAATCCGTACCGGCTGGTGTTTATG
>DAIOVD010000204.1:0-7203 GCA_036759185.1 Catalimonadaceae bacterium
GGCAAGGCATCCACCACATTGAAATGCTTGTTGGTCACAACAGGTTCGTTGAAATCGAAGAAAATTTCAGCTTGTGCACGTAGGCTGTCACCGGTTTCCGTCCCGATTCCGGTTTGTATTAAATAGCTGACGAATCCTTCGCCTTTTCCTGTGGAATCATTCACCGGCAGGAATCCTTTGGAAGGATCAACGGAAGGCTGACCCGTAGCGGCATCGATGGTAGTGAACTGCCAGAAAATCTGTTTGTTGATCACGTCCAGCGTACCCAGTACATTTACCTTGATTCCCTGTTCTGCTGAAAGATCAATTTGAGAAGAAAAGCTGTTCTGGCCTGTGGGAACATCAAATATTTTCCCTCCAAATCCATATTGAGTGAGCTGCAGTGTTCCAGCTTCAAAATTGTTGTCTAATGGCTGGACAATGCGAACGGTTCCGGCGGCAGCACTGGCAAATTCCGGATCGTTTTCAAATAGAATAGTGAAAGGCAAGGAATCGCTTTTTGCCACAAATTTTGAGCTGCCAACACCTTCAGGTCCAACAATTTCATTTGGATCGCAGGAATATGAAACCGTAGTAACTTTCTCCTCCATGAAAGGCGTATTTGGAAAACAAAATACGCTGCGGCCATCGCCACCTGTATGGCAAATTCGTAGGATTCTGACGGTGTATTCCACCCCACAACGCTGCTTTTTAGGCTGGAATACGTGCACCTCGCATTGCGGAATTGAAATGCCATCACATTCTGCATCCGGCTTTTTGTGAGGAAGCTCGCCCGGATCTCCAAATTGATGAATTGGATCAAATGGTTTATGCGCAGGTTTGGTTGGCGGTGGTGGCGGTGGCCGGCGTGGAGTGGGAGGTTGATTGAAAAGTTCCCTTTGATTGTTGAAATTCATGTCACCTCCAAAAAAGCTACCTCCATCACTTTGTGTTGATGGTTGTCCTGTTATTCCCGGTTTGGGGGCATTGGGTTCAAACCTTCCGAAAATGTTGGCATAAATGATGGGTCCGTAAACGAAACCGGTGGCCAGATTTCCAACCAGTTTACCTCCACGTTTTGGTCCGTTCAATCGCCGTTTAAATTCGATTGAGTCGCCATCGCAGGCCGAGTTAATCAGGTCCTGTGCAGTCCGTCTGAAGTTGGATGAATAAGTTACAAACACTCCATCATTGTAATCGAAATACAATTCCTTTTCAGTTGGCAAATTGTATTCGATCAAGTCGGTAACACACAAAAGCCGCAGACTTAGGTCTTCTGCTTCATTGGGATTACTGACTAGTCCAAACCCTTTCATCAGATTGGGCTGGTACAAACTTGGTGTGTAATCGTATGCCTTTATTGTCTGCAAATCGGCTGATTTGATTAAGCCAGCACTCTGGAAGTTTTTAAACGCAAGTCGCTGAAAACTCCAGTAACCACCTATGGAATCAACGATGCTCTGATCTTCGATTTCATCAATTTTCTGTATGGAAAGAGCCCTTACCTTTTCAATCTGATTGGCAATTTGCTGGAAGAAAAGGGAGTCGGGCAGGTTGATGGCGTATGCCTGTGCAAACAAATCACTTGTTGCTGAAAATTCTGCCATGTTAAATGCAATGGAAAACGATTCTCCCGGGGCCACATTCCGTTTCCATGCTGGTACATAGGTCATGAAATCATATAGTTCGTGCGTAACAGCGGAATCCAGGTCGTAAACCCCTGATTTTGCATGAAGCGATTTCAATCCATCGGCATTCGTGCTGATGGTTACGTTTTTAACATTGGCAAACGCTGGAAAACTCACTTTGGCAAACGCATTTTCTACATCGGTGTTGCCTGCATTTGTAAACTGATATAAAAGCGGCACTGTGGCCGAAGCAGCAATCTTTGCCGGGAAATTATCGGTCGAAACCATTTCTGTGGTTGACTTAGGCATGACCTGCAAACCATTGGCCAGATCGAATGTGTCAAGTCCTGGTTTGATGGCTCTTACAGTATAAAACCCAAGTGGTAAGGTCTGGCAATGAAAGGTAACCCTTGCCTGCATACTGTTGCGAAGCTGCCGAATCGTTCCGGTATCAACCACAGTTCCCGAACCATTCAATAAGATAAACAGCGTCTGGCTTGTAAAGGCAGCTCCTTTAATTTCAGTTGTGGCATTTCCCTGTCCTACTTTATTGGGTGAAATGGAGATAATACTGAAAGGCAATGCCCTTACTTTTAGGCTCGTAATCCCGGAAGTATTGGGTTTTACTCCAATAAAATACTGACCCGCTTCTGCATTTGGGATGATGAGTTCCTTGCTTCCATCTTCAGGCGAAACAAAGTCAGATGTGCTGGAAGTGGGCACTTTTCCATTCGATGCAAATGCGGCTTGTCCCTCAAATTCGGCCAGAATATCCAGACCGGCACCAATGTTGACCGAGCGATAGAAATAGTCGCCGTTGAAGTTGTTTTCGCTGGCTGTTACATCCAGATTGACCGGATTGATGAAGATGTTTCGGTTGGAAGCCGTATACACTTCGTTGTTGGTGTAGTTGGATTCAATCGCTCCGAAATTGCTGTTGGCGAACACACCCGGTTTATAGGGGCCAGGAAGTAATCCACTAACCACCATGGATGATGAAAGTGAAACATTGCCACCTGCATTCAGGTTCACACCAGTTTGATGTTGCCCCGTTTCGCCATCTGTGAAGGGATTGAATACTCCAAGTTTCGACATCCGGAATGTGTTTTTAGGTGTTCCGGAAAAGCTCCCCGCACCAATGTTTCGCAGAACGTAATTAAAGCTGAGTGTTCTTCCTGCTTCAATGTTTGCAGGAAGTACCAATGCATCAGGTCGCAAATCAGGCAGTACCGGAGCGGAAATGGCAACCGGAATGGTGATGATGTTGTTGGCTTCACCCGATGCGCCTTCCCATGTGTTTATGTCAGCGTCAGTAACCAGTTGAAGGAAGTAATTGCCTGAAAAACTGAGTGGCACAGACCCATGGATGGTGTCTTTAAAAACCACATTGGTTGGCATTGATGTAATGCCGGGAAGTTTAAATGAACTTCCAAGTGTGGCTATTCCGTTTACCTGCGTCGAAGATGGGCTGTTGGAAAGAAAAGCCTTTGTAACAACCTTTCCGCTCAATTCATTTATCCCCAGATTTTTGAGCTCAAGTGGAATGGAAAAAGGGGAACCAGAGGCCAGGGACAGAGAAGTGGGTGTGTTGAGCATCACCACATCCGGCGTTGGCGATGAGACGAAGAAAACAGGCTGGCTTATCTTATTGTCAGCCAGATCCGTATCGAAACCATTTGCTGCAGTTCCCAGAGTCATCACCACAAAGTAATTTCCTGATGGAACTGTATTTCGGTTGATGGTTTGTGCCGGGATTGAGAATGTAGAGGGTATTCCAGCCGGAAATGAAAGGGTAAATGATTTCTCATATAGGGCATTGCTTCCCAAAGCATTCTGACTAATCAGAACTTTGCCCAAAACCTCGGTTGGAATCCCCGGACCGTTCTGAATCAAAGTAAAACTGGCTAGCCCACTTACATCAAAACTGGGTTGGTTTTGAAATATGTCGATGCTGCCCGGATGTGTTATTGTGCTTAATGACAAAGCAAACGAAGGTGATGCGGTAACCGAAATTACTTTCAGCAGGGTATTGTTGTTTTCATTTAGTTCAGGCTGAATACCGCTTGCATCAGCCAATATTGACAACTCATAATTACCTGGTGTAAGACCGGT
This sequence comes from Catalimonadaceae bacterium, assembly GCA_036759185.1. Lineage (GTDB taxonomy): Bacteria > Bacteroidota > Bacteroidia > Cytophagales > Flexibacteraceae > CAMDMI01. The sequence continues at coordinate 3,720 of DAIOVD010000204.1, forward strand.
TGGAATTGCAACTGTCTTTGAAACAGTAGTATTGCTTCCTATCAAAAGAGCATCTACGTCTGATTCTCCGAGATATTTCGGCGCATCGGCTGATCCCACTTTTTTAAGATTGTAGTGTATTTTAACTGTCCCGGCACCTGCAGCATTGCCTGAGTTGGATAGTGTAAACGTCAGTGGATAATCCGCTGCCGATTGTGCAGTAGAAGCCGAAACCAATGCTGAGGGAACATAGTCCGGTTTTTTACTCAGGTCCAGATTAAGTTGCGTTCCTGAACTCAGGTTGTTTGCTTCAAATGTGTATTCAAAAACCTGGTTGTTTACGTCGGTTTCAACAAATACAAAAAGTGGAGTAACACCAAAATATGGAACCTGAAATGTAACCGAATCGTTGTAAAACGCATTGGGATTGAGACTGGATCCTGAAAACCCGGATGTGTACACAACCAATGCAGTGGCCCGGTTCAAAACAGACGTTGTACTTAGATAAACCCTGTCAACCCACGGAATCTCACTTGCTTTTGGCGAATTGGTTCCGACATTGGTTACACGGTATTTTACTTTTACCAGATTGCCTTGCTGGGTGGAAGTGGGAGTTGCTGTTACACTACCAACGGCAAGGTCGGCAGGAGGACGAAGGATTACAGTAAATGCATTGGAAACAAGGCCATTGTTTTGCTTTACATTTTCATTGAACGCTCCGAGTCCATTCGAACCATTGACCACAATGTGAAGGAATGCTTGTCCGGAATAATCGTGCGGAATGCGCAAACCATTGGAAGACACCAGTAAACTACTGTCAATTTCAAGCGATACGGGCTTTGATTGATATCCGTTGCAGGTATTGCAAACCCGTAAGGCATTATTTCTAAGTAACCTTGGATTTACAGTGGCCCGTCCAATGAATTTTGCCTGGCTGTCAAACGAAGCACTTGGGCTGATGTATACGTCGTCCTGCCATGTGAAATCGGTAGAATTCAGGCAGTTTTCGGGTGTACAGTCAAACTCTTGAAAAGTGCCTTTGGCGTCCTTGTCTCCCTGGTTTCGCACTGTATATGTGAACGGAATTACCTGATCTCCAACCGCTGTAGAGGGTGTAAATGCTTGTCCCAAACCCACCAGATCGGGAGAAGGATTTGCCTGTACCAAGTTGATTCGCCCCGGGTTGCGGAACAAAAGGTTGTTGCCTTCATTGGTTTCGATCACTTCACTGCCGGCATCGGTTTGTACATACAAAAAGAATTCTCCCAGCTGGCTAACCGGGATTTGAAACGAGCCATTGTAAGAGGATCCGCCTGCCAGCGCATTGACATTGGCTTTCGATCCAACCAAAATATCACTTCCAATTATGGAATCAATGGATAGATAGAGTCGGTCTGTCCATGAACCTGGCAACGTTACGCCTGTTCCCTGATTGGTTACTGTATACGTTACCGATAAAACACCCGGTGTTCCCAACGAAGCCTGTGACACAATGTTCGAAATGGATAAATCGGGGAGGGATCGGGTGGTGAGTTGCTGCAACGGTCCGTTTGTTGATTGGCAGGCAGATCGGCTCACGACCTGGACGTTATACAATGTGCCAAAGTTGAGATTGCTCAGAACTGTGCTGATTTCGGCTATTCCCTGAACTGTTGGTGAGCCAGGCCGGGCACCAGGCGAAGGCCACAAATACAAGTCATATGAAATGGTATTGATGGAAGGCTGCCATGAAAAAGTCAGAATGTTTTCCTGGTTGATGCTGCCATTTACCGGAAGCACATTCGAGACGGATCCAGGCGTTAGATTTGGGACAACCAGTACCTGAATGGTGTCCCTGAAGACACAACCCAAAGCACCTGTGGTTCTCACTGAAATCTCAGTGTCTGTAGTTGGGGAAATGGTTACGGATGATGTTGTTGCTGAATTGCTCCATAAAAATGAAGCCCCGGACGAAACACTTACCACGATTGGGTTGCCGCTGCAAACCGTATTGGCAGGCTTATCGGAACTCAATACAGGCACTGTATCGATTTGAATCTGAATGGCTGGACTCGTGGCCGTGCATCCATTTGCGGTAGTACCAATTGCCGAATAACTACCCGCATCCGATGCTGAAAAAGTAGTACCAAAGAGATTGGTTGTCGCCCCATCTTTTAACCATTCCCGGCTGGCCAGGACAGAGCCAGTTGTGGTAAGAATAACAGGATTTCCTTCGCAAACAGCAGGGGCAGAAGGAGAAATGGTGAAAGTCGGAACGGCTTTGGTTGTCAAAACCAGGTTGGTTGAAGTGCTGGAACAGCTTCCCTGTGAAACCCGTACAGCATAGGTTCCCGCTGTGTTGACAGTTAGGGTGTTGGAGGTGGCTCCTGGAATGTCCGAGCCGTCTTTGATCCACTGATTGCCGGTGACAGAAGATGAAACCAGTCCGAGACTGGCGTTTGCGCAAAAACTGGTTTGTCCACCGGAGGTTATGGTTGGTATTGCAGGAGGAACACAAGCCCCTACGCCCAGCACATATTCTGTACTTTCTCCGGTTACCGTCAGTGTATTGGCAGTGGTGTTTAAGGTCGCATTGGCTGTAGTCCACGTGGTTCCGGTGTTGTCGTTTCGTTTGAAAAGACCGAGTTGACCTTCGTTTCCTGTCGTAACAAAACTGTTTCCGGAATAATGGTAGGAGGCCGTGTATTGAGGGTTGGAGATCCCGGCATGGAAAACGCCGAAATAGCGGTCGTTGCTGCCCGGATTTTCGATGCCCGATTCGGTATTCGGTTTTTCAGAAACCGCATAAATATGGGTTCCGGCCTCTCCGGTAAACGTGCCGGACGTAAGCGATACAGCAAGATTGTCCTGTCCGTTCGTGGTTAAGTTCGTTGTCGGAAATCCGGTGGACACGTAGTTGTGGCTGGATGAATTTCCAATGGCCGCACCACTTGTAATCCGGGTAGGGCCATTTGCCAGGCTGCCGTTGATCTCATTCGTAGTTCCGTCGAAAACAGTATTTCCGGTGGATTCGTCAAAATTGTAGTAGGTCACAAGGTTGTCGAAAAGGGCGTCACTACTGGTGATTTTCCTGCACATCCGGTCACGGATCTCGGATTGGGTGAGGGATGAATTCCAGATACGAACTTCATCGATCGATCCGTTGAAATGCCCATACGCTCCTCCACCGATTTCACTGGAAGAAGCAAATACGTTGGTGCGTCCACTGGTCAATCCTGTGGCAACCAAAATACCGTTCACATACAGGCTGGGTTGCTTGTTGGTGTAGACAACGGAAACATGCGTCCACCCGGAAATGGTTCCCGACCAGGAAAGCAAAACAGGAATGTAGCTGTCCCCATGTTCAAACACACAAACACCATTCGTTCCAACTGAAAAACCAGCACCGGCATTCTGGGAACCAGAGCCAAGGGCAACGCCATGAAGCGGAAAGACCACAAACTGGTTGTTGCCGAATTGTCCGCCTGCACCATCAGTCGATTGACCATGAAGGGTTGTGGTACTT
>DAIOVD010000205.1:0-4992 GCA_036759185.1 Catalimonadaceae bacterium
GGTGATTTCTTTCCTGCCCACTACCGACGATTTATCCAGGTCGGCCATTTTCTGGAAGACCGGATCCGGAATGTGTTTGAACTCTGTTTCGAAAAAGGATACCAGCAGGTTTTGTTCATGGATTCTGCTGCCGCATTTGTATCAGCCAAAAAGATTAAAAACTGTGTCAATCATCTGGAATCGCACGATCTTGTCTTTGTGCCTTCTGATACTGGTGCGGTTTACATAGCCGGAATGAAGCTCAATGTGTTTCCTGTCTGGGATGCTTATCCATTCTACCAGACCGAAAGTGTGGTGGAATTGCTGAGCGATTGCATCCGTCACAATGTCTCGTATTCACTGGAACCTGTGATCCAATGGAAGGAATCTGTGGATCAATTGTGGAGGGAAGCAACTGTTCCCAAACCCTCCCGACTTAAAACCTGACTCAACCATCGCCTGAATTTACAGTTGCATTCCTTTCTTTGCAGCCTGTAAACGGACGGAACCTCACCACCACAGGACATGGCTATTGACCAGCACCCTCGAATATCGGAAAATCAAAACCTCAGGAAACTCCACACATTCGGACTCGATTTCCAATGCCGGTATTTTACAGAGGTTACCTCCCTTTCTGAATTGCAATCGGCTTTGTCTTTTGCAAACGAGTCATCTCTTTCGTTTCTGATTCTGGGTGGAGGATCAAACCTTTTGCCTACGAAAGACTTTAATGGTCTTGTTATCAGGATCGCCAACAAAGGAATTTCGGTGATAGAAGAAACAAGCGATACCGTCCATATTGGCGTTGAGGCTGGAGAAAACTGGCATGAGCTGGTGATGCAGTGCCTGAAGAAAGGTTGGTTTGGAATTGAAAATTTGTCGCTTATTCCAGGCTCTGTCGGGGCTGCACCCATGCAAAATATTGGGGCGTATGGTGTGGAAGTGAAACAGGTAATCGAACAGGTACATTATTATGATCTGGAGAAAAAGGAAATGAAAATCCTGTCCAATGCCGAATGCCGGTTTGGATACCGTGAAAGCATTTTCAAACAGGAACTGAAAGACAAAGCCGTGATCTGGAAGGTTGATTTCCGTTTGTCGAAACAGCCTTCCGCCAAAATGGAATATGGCGACATCAAAGCGGTTCTGGATGGTAAAGGGATTATAAATCCGACGCCAAAAGATGTGAGCGATGCCGTCATTCAGATCCGGCAGTCGAAGCTTCCGGACCCGGCTGAAATTGGGAACGCAGGGAGTTTTTTCAAAAATCCGGTTGTTCCAGTGGCTGTTTACGATTCCATCAAAAGTAACCATCCCGAGGCTCCCTCCTACCCTGTTGGTGACGGACTGGTGAAAATTCCGGCTGGCTGGCTCATTGAAAAAGCAGGCTGGAAAGGAAAAACGCTGGGCAATTATGGGGTTCATGCCCGTCAGGCCCTGGTTCTCGTGAATTATGGCAGTGCCAAAGGATCCGACATTTACCAGCTGGCAAAGGATATTCAGGCAGATGTTAAGGCTAAGTTCGGTGTGGAACTACAGATGGAGGTGAATCTGATATGATCATTCGGGTCCTGGCCTTTTTTATTCTGATTTTTCTAACCCGCCAGAATGGAAAGGCTCAGAACGATTCCATCCAGATTCAAACAGCAAAGCACTCGGATATTGCATTTTTTCGCACTGCCCGCTATTGCGCAGGGGTGAATTATGGCGCCATCTGGGCTCACAACAAGCACGTAAATCATTTGACTCAATCGCATCCTGTTCAGGTATTTGGTGAAATCCACTTCCGAAATCTTGAACGGCTCTGGTGCAACAATTTCCGAAGAGCCTCTGCAGGCGTGAACATAACGTACTTCGATTATCAGTCTGACGTTCTGGGAAAATCGATAGCTGCCATTACCTTTCTGGAACCCGGGCTTCGAAAAAACATGTCATTTCGGATTGGCACAGGGGTTGTTTACAATACCCATCCTTTTGATCTTTATTCCAATTCCACCAACCTCATGCTAGGCTCCCGGTTTGCAATGGTGATGCACTGTCAGGTTTCACGAACCTTCTGTTACAAAAGTCAGGTAACAGAAGAAATGGTTCCGTTTCTTCGGCTTGGAATTGGATTGACACATTTCAGCAATGGTGCTTTTTCTCAACCCAATTCCGGCATCAATAATTTCTTTTTTTCCGCAGGATATTGCTTTGGAGAACAACCGGGATGTAGAAAGACAATGACACATCCTCCATCTCTCCCATCTGATTCACTTTCCTTTTCGATCGCATCGTCTTTCAGCCTGGTGGAAAAATTCCCGGTCGGTGGTCCGAAATATGCCGTTTACCAGATTCAGGGAAGGGTCCGATATCGAATCGGGAAATTGTCACGCCTTCAGACGGGACTCGACTGGATGAAAAACCAATCGGTGGCCGCTGAAATAATAGAACAACCACAACTCGGAACACAGGCCGCCGTTCTGGGAATTCCATTCGGACACGAACTGCTCATTTCACAGAAACTATCGATGATCACCGAACTGGGTGTGTACATATATAAAAAGCACCAGTTGCATCCGGGGATGTACCAGCGATACGGTCTTCGCTATCAAATCTGGAAAGGAGCCTTCAGCGGGATTATGTTAAAAACCCATCGTGCCAAGGCCGAATGTCTGGAACTAAACCTTGGATATCAGTTGTAACATGCGGTCCCGATTCATTCATATTGTCTTCCTGCTGTTTGCCTTTGCCTGTAAGCCGGACACAATGCTGGACTGTGTCAATTCAACAGGCCCCGTACGCCAAGAGAAAAGGCTGATCGGGCAATTCGACAATCTGTATTTGGATTCGGATGTGGATGTGATCTGGCACGACTCCACCGAAAATCTGGCCATAGTTCGTTGCGGACGGAATCTCTTGCGAAAAGTAAAAACAGAAATCGAAGGCAAAACACTCATTCTCAAAAATGAAAACCGCTGCAATTGGGTACGATCTTACGACAATCCCATGCAGATCGACCTGTATTCAAAAGCACCGTATCTGATTACGCTGAAAGGATTTGGAACTTTCTCCACCGAAGATTCACTCAAAACCACACCCCTGACTGTGCAGGATTACGGTGCAGGGTTAGTGAATTTGAAGGTAAAAGTGGGCGAGTTTTACCTGGACTTCGACAGTCCAAACGATTGCAAGGTGGCGGGAGAAACCGACAAAGGGGTGTATTCCATGCAGCGATATGGCAAATTGAAAGCCGAAAACATGGTAGTGAACCAACTCATCCTCACCATGAAGGGCGAGAACGATGCCTGGATGTCGGTGCGGGATTCTGTAAAAGGAAACCACGAAAGCCACAGGACGGTGCACATGAAAGGAAATCCCGTAAACCGGGTCATCAAAAAATCAAGCGGTTGGTTTCAGAACAACTAACTACAACCAGGGCTTTGAAATAGCCTCTGCGTAGATTTTCCAGCTGAACTTCAGTGCCATCGACTTCATGTTTTCTTCCGGAACAGGCGACCTCAGAAAGGTTCTCATCATTTCTGCCATGTGCGCCACATCGCCGTCATTGGCCAGATAACCGTTTTCGCCATCGATGATGGTTTCAGGAAAATGCCCAACCCGGCTGGCCAGAATGGGCTTGTTGAAATTATAAGCCATCGACTCCACGCCTGACGGAGTCGCGTATTCATAGAACAATAGTATGCAGTCAGAAACCTGGAAATAGCGGTAGACTTCTTCATTCGGAACAAAGTCATTGACGACTGCCACTTTATCTTTCAGTCCCAATGTTTCGATCAGACCCAGAGGATTGTAATCGGATTCATCATCACCCGATTTGGACAGAATGCTCCGGGCTATTTTGAATGCGGTTTTCTTGAATTTGTTGATCCATTTGGTTTCGTCCAGAGTTTTCCAGAACGATTCACCCACGATCAATAATGAAACATCGTCACGCTCTTTCGCCAGTTTGGCAAAAGACTCCAGGCAATAATGCAGGCCTTTGTATTTCCGGATAAAGCCAAAGAACAGGAAAACATGCTTTTTCAGACCCAGCCTTTTCTTTTCAGCCTCAATATCAAAATTCGGGTCCGGCTTAAACATATCGTACACCGGGTGAAAAAGCTTCACCACCGGCAATCCGTCTTCTTTTTTATGGTTGAGAAAACGCTGTCCGGTTTCGTTGACGATGAACCGCTGGCCGGGAAAAATTTCTTCCAGCTCCCTGATGGTTTTGGACGCATGTACAACAAATCCGGATGCATGCTGAAGCGCAAAACGGGTAAAAAACCGGTCAATGAAACTCTGCTCTTTCTGAATGACAAAATGGAGATCAAACAAAACCTCGATATCGGTTTCCTTCCGGAGTTTCTTTACCATAAAACCCAATGGCAAACCCTGCAAGGCAATCGACCATTGAATGACGACACACTTCGGACCGATTTCACGAATCAATTCTGCAGTGCTCGACCAGGTAGAAGGCTTGTTGTAATCGGTGAGGTAATGAACCTGAACTGAGGTGCCGGCCATTTTATCCTCCTTGGAAACCTTATCGGCAAAGTCCCTTGGGATGAGGGCTGGATATTGTTGCGTCCAGGAAATAAGGTGCACATCCCAGCAACCCAGGGCATCCATTGCTCTGGCCAGGGAAATGTTGTAGTTGGCGAGGCCTCCTTTAAAGTATGGACCCGGTCCGAAGAGAACAATTTTTTTGCGCATCGTTAAAACTAAAAATCCCCTGGACGTATCCAGAGGATTCTGACAAACGTTTGTTTGTGGGCCCGCATGGGCTTGAACCATGGACCCCCTGATTATGAGTCAGGTGCTCTAACCAGCTGAGCTACAAGCCCGGTTTCGCGAATTGCTTCGAAAAACGGATTGCAAAAGTAGAAAAAGAAGATTCAGGAACAAACGGTTGCCCGATCAAATTCAAATTTGTTTCCGGAAATCAGGGCTGTATTGATTTTCCAGCCTTCGTGCAAGAACGATGGATTTTTGGCCGGATGAATTTTCAAAACAGAAAAGAAACCGATC
>DAIOVD010000205.1:5092-7165 GCA_036759185.1 Catalimonadaceae bacterium
ACGATCCGGAAAAATCAGGTCGGCCCTCTCCCACCAGGTCGGTAGTTTGTCTTTAGCCAGTGCATACAAATGCGATTGTTCCACCATTCGGGAATTGTCAACCTCCGCGAAAACCGGTTTCCGGAACGGAAGCTTTTGCCGATCGTTTGCCGACAGATTTTTGCAAAAAGCCAGTTGCTGTGGAGTGAGAGGTTGGAATTCCAATTCGGTGAAAGTTGGGTTGCAAATAAACCGGAATATTCGGTTGGTTAGAAATTGTCCATGGAAGATCCAATTGCACTCTAACTAAAGTTTTTCGTCCTGAAAAACATCATCCATCAACAATTGATCATCACCATTTTCATTCATCCGTTTAAATGCAGCTTCCCAATTATTGCGAGGTTTTGGTTTGAGAATAAGATGGTCCTCTTTCATAACCAGTTCCATCTTATCTCCAATTTTATACTGATCCAAGATTGCCTTCGGAAGAAGAATCGTATCAGATTTCCCAATTCTTAAGGTAAGCCTTTTCATTTAAAAACCAGGTTAAGAGGATCGTCTATTCTTTACTAGATTTTTGAGATTTTCGTTTGGCATTTGCCAAAGCTTTCAAAAAGACCTCCTTGAGATTGGTAGGTGCTGATGCTTGAGAAACTGCATTGGAAATTATCTCCGTATTAACATCCGGAAAGGGATTCTCAATTTCACCAATTAAGATTTTGACATCAACATTCCCTTCTGCGATAACCTGAAAAAACAGGGAAGGAGCCTTTTCAAGAACCTTAAAAAGGACCTCGTTGCTCCACTCTGAATACTCTGCATTGGATTTACAGCTGCTGTCAAATGCGCATAGGAAGTCACGAATTTGTTGAATTGTCAAATGCCGCAAATTTTCATTCACCATTTTTACTTTGTCAACATCACAATGCAGACATTGGGACTTAACAAACAGGAATGGCATGAATCCAAGAATCAGGACCAAAACAACTTTTTTCATCCTACTGGGGTATGAAAATTGAAATTTCACTTAAGCAATATAGGTTGGGAAACATAAAATTTCCTCTTCAGCTATTAACTTTTTCGAAGAGCTTTCAAATCAAAAAATCAAAATTCGCAAAAGCCACTTCCTACAAAAATGCCTCCGGAATCCCATTTTCCTTCAAGTGAAACCGTTCAATCTCAAAAATTCAGCCTTATTTGAACAGCCCCATTAAACCTCATCTCCTGTCTGGATTCACAAGGGTACTTCTTTCCTTTTCAACATGATTCGTCAAATTCTACTGTTTCTTTCTATTCTAGTACTTCTAGCTTTCGATGCCCGCAGCCAGAATCTCTATTTCCCCCCAAACAACAACAATCTACCCTGGGATACGCTGTCACCGCAAAGTCTGGGATGGTGCACCAATAAAACCGACAGCCTGTTTCAATATCTACAGCAGGAAAACAGCAAAGCGTTCATCGTACTAAAAGATGGAAAAATCGTCATCGAAAAATACTTCGGCAGCTTTACACAAGACAGTATCTGGTATTGGGCTTCGGCGGGGAAAACAATCACTTCCTTTCTCATCGGCAAAGCACAGGAGGACGGAATCCTGAGTTTGGCTGACAGCAGTTCCCGGTTTCTGGGAACAGGATGGACGAGCGAAACTCCAGAAAAAGAACGCAAGATCACCATCCGCAATCAACTCACCATGACCAGCGGGCTGAACGACAATGTCCCCGACAACCATTGCATCATCGATACCTGCCTTCAATATCTGGCCGATGCCGGCAACCGATGGGCTTATCACAACGCCGCTTACACATTACTCGAAAAAGTGCTGGTAAATGCCAGCGGCCAGGCCATCAATACCTATACTCAAACGAAATTGAAAACACCAACCGGCATCACCGGAATCTGGCTAACAAGCGATTACGACAATGTGTTTTACAGCAAACCGCGGTCGATGGCACGGTTTGGCTTGCTGGCCCTCAACAAATTCAACTGGAATGGAAATGCACTTCTAACCGACACGGCCTTCATCAACCAAAGCACCCGGACTTCCCAGACATTCAATCCATCATACGGCTACTTGTGGTGGCTGAATGGTAAAT
>DAIOVD010000206.1:0-6900 GCA_036759185.1 Catalimonadaceae bacterium
CTCCGTCAAGGAGAGAAAATTGTGTGTGGCAGTGGAGGTGCGAGAACTGAGGCATATAGGAAGTTCAAAGTTTCGAGTTCAAAGTCAAAAGTTGGGAAATACCAGCTGACCTTTCCTCAGGAATTGAGTTGCGAAAATACAGAATTTTAGGGCAGCGGCCGGGCTATTCGCTGCAATCTTTGGGTTCGTTCCTCCCCAAAGGATTTCGCTTCTATCCCTGCTGCGGATTGTTAATATTGACGATAGAGTTCTTTCGTAGTTCTTCTAAATCAATCTCAATAAAATAATCTGATGGAATATTTCTAGATACGGAATAGAAATTCAATAAGCTAAGTTCATTTTTATTTGGAGTAGTGGTTCGCCAGGCTTCACCAAGTTGTGTTTGAGAATTCATAAGAATCAATGCTTGTTCCTCAATGGAAAGAAAAGCATTTACCATCCTGCCATAACTTTTCTTTTGGTCTGAGGAAAAATTTTTAGGTGACGAGTTTTCAATAAACAAGTACAACCCAAATAAATGCTTAAAAAAAACGGTAAGTATTCCTGGGAATTTATTGGAAACTAAAGTTGTTTCATATTTCCCGGGTGAAAAAGAAATTTTTCCTTCAACTCCTGCCACGAGAGGTTCAGGCCCAGGTTGGTGAAAATAACTAAGATTATCATTATTAACTTTGTTTAATATTTTCAACACTTCCGATTTTGAATAATTATTGGCAATCCCAAAATTCCTTAAATAAAAATATTTGATTTTGGTTTCAGAAGAAGGTGGATTTAAACTAAATTGGTTGCTTGGATTATGGCTTTCTAGTTCTTGTCTCAGAGTGATCAGAGATGATTTTATCCAATCTCCTTGCGAACCTTCGAATAACTTCTCAGAGATTTTTCTTTGATAGTCTAATAAGTTAAAAAATTTAGACTCAAATGATCTTACCTGCTCATGTTCATCCTGCTTTCTAATTGTTTCAACAATAAGCATGGCACTTCCGGCTGTAAGTAAAACACCCCAGGTTCCGCCAATAAAATCTCCAAAATGTCCCCATTTTTCAGAATCAATGGTTAAGCTTAATTCCTGATTACAAAGGTTTACGATGAAAATCAAAGATGTTATTCCTGCCAGGACTAAACCAGCAATAATTAGATTTCCACCCCAAATCCCAATTTTTGAACTGTTCTTTAATCCCAGCCAATTCATTTGCTTTCAATTAAATTGTCATATTCAGAATGGTCGCCAATCCAGAACCAAAGCATTCCGTCTTCAATTCCAATTGCCAGTGCCCTGTATTTTATACCCACTCTTGCAGACCAAAATTTCCCAGTCTTCTTAAAATGTAAAGATGGATGGAATGGGTTTTCTTTGAGAAGTTCAAAGTTTTTATCAGCCAACTTTTTTGTTGACTCAGGGAGTTTTTCGTAGGCTGCCCAAAAATCAGGAACTGTAAAATGATTCAAAGCGCCTTGTATTTGCCACTTTGAAAATCCTTTACTGCTTTTTCTGCCATAGAGTCTAACTTCCCTGCCCGAATATCTGCCTCAATTTTTGCATCGAATGAGTTCTTCTTTCCTGCTTTTAGTTGCTTTTGAAGCAGATTCTCCAAATATCTTAATAAGTCTGTTTTTCCAGACTCCGAAAGCATTTCGAATTTGACCAGTAAATCTCCCATTTCAATATCGAGTTATTCTACTTTACTTCTATTTATGTATAAAATGAATCGCTAGTTCAGGAATGCAATTTGCAAAACTCGACTTGCATCAGCAAAAAAATCAGGTCGGAATTTGTATTTGAATTTGCGTCAATTCAGCGAAAGTGAAATTCATTGCTCTAAGCAATTTCTTCGTTTCTGGATTTCGCAATTTGCGAATTGCGAAATCTTCCAATAGCTTAAAACAGTATGCATGAAAAGTGATAATTTTATCTCCTTTGCCTCAAACCGGATTTTATCAGAAATTAAAAAAAATGTCAATTCCACAGAATTGTAAAAGAGCCGGTTTGCATCACTCCTTCACCACTACCTGCTTGCGGACTTTGTTTCCATTGATAGTCAGTTCAAAGATGTAAAGTCCCGTATGCAGACCCGTTGTATTGATTTTATGCGGCTCATTCACGGACGGTAACAATTGTTCTTTCCTGATTAGTTTGCCCGTCACATCCCGGATCACGACTTCTTCCAACTGGCCACGGCTCGTCTGGATAAACACTTCTTTGCCAGCAGGATTTGGGTAAAGAAGTATTTCTCCTGCCACAACAGGATCTTCCAAACCTGTCGTTGGCGTTCCGGCCAATCTCACGTTATCAATGTAAATATTGTTTCCGCCACTGGTGGTAAAACTGAACCGGAACCGAAAGTTGTTGGTAATGAAATTGGTGGGAACTGTAATCGATTCTTCCCGCCAGTCGTCATCCGTAAATGGAATGTAGTTTCCCGTTGAAATGGTGGTCATTGTATTGAGCGACTGAGGCGTTGTATTCGCAATCCGGGTGGCGAACGAAGTCCAGTTTTGTCCACAATCTTTCGAAAACGTGATAATGAGCTTGTCTTTGTTGAAGCTGTTTTTTGACCGGTACATCAGGTTAAATTTCAGTGTGATGCCTGTGTGATTGCTCAGATCGACAGGAGGGGAGATAAGTTCATGAAACTGTCCCGGCTTGTTTTGTGAGTTGGTAATCCGCACACTTTTGTTGCTGGCAAATCCTACCAGATCAAACGGAATCCAGGTATTTCCTCCATTCGGAGTAAGAACAGTCCAGTCTGCGAGAGGATCGGATCCTTCAAAATCAAATGCTGCCGGTAATGCCTGAGAAGAAGGTCCTGAAGCCAGCACAACGACATGTTTTGGGAAAGTTTTGGATTCAGTTCCATTCGCGTTGGTATTGCTTAAAATCACATCATAGTTTCCAGGTGCTGAATACGTTACAGTGACAACCGAGTCAGTCGATGTGGCGGGGGTACCACCAGGAAAGGTCCACAGCCGGCTGGTTTTGGTTCCTCCCCAGGAGAAATCTTTGAACGTGACGGTTCCTCCTCCACACAGAATTTTAGTGAAATAGGGAAACACTTCCGGCTTCGCCGGGCAGTCGGGTACTATGACGGTATCGGTTCCAGTTGCCGTCAGGTTGGCGGGCTGCCAGAGCTTGTTGCGATTACCGGCAGGAGCATTTAACGCCGCATCCATCCGGACGGCTTGTTGTTTAGTGAAGATATTGAGGCAGGCACCCTGGCTGTAATCCATATAGTTGTTGAACATTTCACCGTTGCCATCAGAACCACATGAATTGTTGGCACGCCATGGAAATGAAGGGCAGCCGGAATTACTGGCTTCGGCTGGTGGTGTATCGGAAATCTGGTCACTTCCACAAGTCTGATCTCCCCAGATGTGGATCAGGTTAAACCAGTGCCCCAGTTCATGGATCAGATAGCGTCCTTTAAAATTGCCCCATCCGGTGTTGCTGGCAGAAGTGCCAATGCTGCCGATCAGGTCGTTTCGGATTTCAACACCGTCCGTTTCTGTAGAGCCACTACCCGGAAACTGTGCATAACCACCACCTCCACAGGTTGATTGTCCCTGGTACCGCATTGCCTTTACCAACCATACATTCAGGTATTTATTGCTTGGCCAGCTTGTTACATATTTGGCATCTTCCGGATTTTCAATGCATTTTGTCAGAGCGGTGTATGTTCGGGTAACACCCTGTGTACAGTTGCCGTTCGGGTCTTTGGTGGCCAGCCTGAATTCGACTGCAATCCGTCCTCCAAGAGATTGAAATGCCGCTGGTCCGAGATTGGTATCGGCCTGCATCCGGTTAAATTCTTCGTTTAGAATGGCCACCTGATTGCGAATCTGTTCCATTGTGATGTTCTCTGTTCCTCCCTGATGGAGAATATGAAACACAACCGGGATCACTTTTTTCGTCGTCGACAGTTTATCGTAACTGTGAAATTTCTGACGGTATTCAGTTTCCTGATCCAGTTGCCGGCGGATTTCTTTCAATTCCGGATTCAGTTCCAGATTCTGCAGTTCCATTTCATGGCTGATGCAGTTTTGGCCTGAAGCTCTGATCTGGATGAACAGAAGAATGACAGGACAGAAAAGCAGGATTCGTTTTAACATAGTGGGAGAGTAGAACAGAAGGCAAATACGAAAATCCTTTTGAAACAAAAAAAACGCAAAGCATGCCTTCCGGAAAAAGGGAAACCCCTACTTTTGCGCCTCTTTTCGAAAACAAACGACATGAAAATACACCTTGTAACCGGAGCCTGTGGGTTCGTTGGAAGAAATCTGGTGAAGCGCCTTTTGCGGAAAACATCTGATTTCCTCGTAATGGTTGACGATCTCTCCACCGGAACACATCCTTCTACCTGGCTGGCAGCTGGTGAATTCACTCCCGGCGTCGAAACAGGCAGAATAGGAGAGAGGATGCTGTATTTTCAACAGGATTGCCGCAGTTTTTTCCAACGCTGGTATCAAAATGCTGACTGGATGAAAGCAGAAACCGGAATCGAAGGGCACAAATTCGATGATGTGTTTCACTTCGCTGCCATTGTGGGTGGTCGTTCGAAAATTGAAGGAGACCCTATGATGGTTGCCCTTGACCTGGCGATTGATGCGGAGTTTTTCTATTGGATTACCCGATTCAAGCCAACCCGGGCGTTGTTTCCAAGCTCTTCCGCAGCCTATCCCATCGATCTTCAGACCGATTCTGCTGCAATTGCACTGGCTGAAACCGATATTAATTTCTCCAAAATGGGTCAACCGGATATGACCTACGGCTGGTCCAAACTGACAGGTGAGTTCCTCGCTCAGATAGCTGCCCGAAATTATGGGATTTCAGTGGCCTGTGTCCGTCCGTTTTCCGGATATGGTGAAGACCAGGACCTGAGTTATCCGACACCAGCCATTGCAGCACGTGCCGCACGTAAGGAGAATCCGTTTGAAGTTTGGGGCAGTGGTTACCAGGGAAGGGATTTTGTTCACATTGATGATTGCATTGATTGCATCCTGATGGCTTTGGACAATATTCATGATGGATCAGCTGTCAATATTGGACAGGGAAAACTAACCAGCTTCCGTGAATTGATTACTATTTTCACCGGATTTGCAGGGTACAAACCAGAAATCAAAGCGCTCCTTGATAAACCAGTAGGTGTGCACAGCCGCTATGCCAACATGGACTATGTTCACAACACCTTTGGCTGGAAAGCAAAAATCAGCATCGAAGAAGGAATGCGCCGTGTATATGATGCAGCCCTCCTTCGATTGAAATAGTGTTTCTTTCTTATTCCTTCGAAATCAGCAGTTTGCGATTTTCGATTGTGTCTCCTGAACGGAACCAGATGTAGTACATGCCATCTGATAATGAGCTGGTGTCAAACGTTTTCCGGTACGGTCCTGCAACAGGTGCATCGTCCTCATAACGGACAATTTCCTGTCCCAGACTGTTTATTAACCGGATTTCGATCGGATCATTGTTTACAATACTCAACTCTACCGTCGTTGAATTGACTGCCGGATTCGGAAAGACCCCAACAACGGACGGTACCGAATCCAGTGTCGCACATAGGCTGTTGTCATCGGGACTCGTTTCTTTCGATGGGTCAGTCAGTTGAGCTGTGAGGCAGATGAATGGAATTTCCTGTCCATTTTTATACAGAATGTCCGATTTGAAATTGTATTGCACAACACCTCCAGGTAAAAGGATACCAGTCCAGGTTTCTTTCTGAGTTGTCAGATTCCCAATACGGGCCACCAAGTCAAAACTTCTCAAAGCGATGTTACTCTGGTTTTCCACTTCGGCAGCCATGGCAATTTTCTCACTGCCTTTGGCAACTGTGATTTTCCGGATTTTGATTCCCTGTATAGGGTTGATGATCACATTGACCACCTTCTGTACTTCTGTCGAACAAATCGTTCCGGACCGGACCGCTTTCAATGTCACGATATACGTGCCTTCTTTTTTGTAGAAGTGTGGAGGTGGGTTGGCGGCTGTACTTGAGCTGCTGTCGCCAAAATCCCAGACATAATCATAACTTGGATTCGGTTCAGGTAACTGAGTGAATACAACCCGGTATGATGGTGGATTGTACGTTGAGGTAAATGTGAAATCAGCTGTTGCCTGGTCCAATACAGTGAAGTCGGCACTTCGGTTGACTTCATCCACACATCCACTCTGGGAGGTAACCTTCAGGTGAACATCATAGGTACCTTTCTGGTCGAATTCCACGATTGGGTTTTTCGTGCTGTAGTTTAAGCCACCAATCGCCCATTCCCATGAAATAATGGGGTCATTTCCTGAGGATGTGATGTCGTAAAAACGGAATGGAGTACCGATACAGCCTGCATCCTTTCGGAAATTGGCTGCGATTTTCGGTCCGATCGGAATTTGAACAGTGTAGGTATTCGGGCAGTCTTCCGCCGTCCGTACTGTCAGTTTTACGGTTTTGGTTCCGGGAGGTTCATTGTAAAGAAACGGAGCCGGATCTTTGTCTGTTGACGTTTCAGGATTAGCTGATCCGAATTCCCAAAGATAACTGGTGATTCCACCTGGAATTCCGTTGGCTGTACTCTGATTTGAAAATGTAACGGGCTCATCTTTACATGCTTTGTCAAACGTAAAGAAGGCTTTTGGCGCTCGTTTGGCAGTAAAAGTAACTGTGTCTGATGCATCACATCCGTTCGATGTTTCAAGATTTAATATCACATTATAGGTTCCGCTTTCGGCGAAAATTTTCACAGGAGCACTTACTGTGTCTGTCGTCCCATCGCCAAAATTCCAGCTATAGGTTATATTGTCGGCACTGCTCAGGCTGGCAGAGAAATTGATTGGCAGGCCCTGACAATTCAGTGGGGCCTGTATAGAAATGGCAAAACTTGGTCTTGTATTCACCTTGACAATCTTGCTGTATG
>DAIOVD010000207.1:0-1353 GCA_036759185.1 Catalimonadaceae bacterium
ACCATCAGTCGGGTTTCTCCTCCACCAAAATTGGGTTGGCCATTGATGAAAGGCTGGTTCACTTCCTGATAGCGGAAAATCAGACTCTTATTCGAAAAACCTTCTCCAATTGCTTCCAGAACCAGATTTTCTTCGCTCTGTCCGGGTTGCATTACGACGGAATCCGGCACATTCACCAGCGAACCATCGGGCATTTTTCGTTTGTAATCCACATTGGCAACCGCCGTTCCTTCTTTGGAAAAACGGATCACCCATTTGTCCATGATATTCGGACAGCGTTTGAAGGTGAGTTTTGAAGGGTAACAACCGGCCAGCGTATCGCCCTGCACCGGACTCGAAGAGGATACCGTCGCATCAAATTTGCCGGAGACCATCGAGCCGCGTTCCAGAAAAACGCCGGAATCGTAAATTCGGTCGCCCACATCGCTGATTACCAGAATTAAGGTGTACACCTCGCAGGGAGTGACGGCCGATTGGGCAACCAGGGATTTGGTGAGTCCGTCAAATGCCAGATTTTGAAAGAGGGGAGAGGCTCCGGTTTCATTTCCTTTATAGACAGAAGTTCCTTCAGGAGAAAACTGGCAATTGCTGCTGGTTCCGTTGGAGCCGCTTTGTCCGGAATTCACTGTGTTGATGGCCACCGGAAGTTTGGAATCCGGAATCCGGGCCATGTTTCGGAATCCCTGCATGGCGGTGCCGCTGTAAATGGAATCGCCTTCAATGCCGGGTCCTTTTATGAAGAAGCCAAAAATGTCGTTGAACTGGCTGCACACAAATTCCGGGTATTCTTCCGAAGCGAACACATATTTGAATTTGAGCGAATCCCCCACCGGAACCAGATCGAAGCGGATGGTGCTCATTTCAGTAGCTTTCTGAATGAGTCCGTTGTTGGACTGGCGTTTGAGAATTTCCTGGAGCAACCAGCGCCCTTCCGGACAGCCCGCCGCGGTATCGGTGTAGGCAATCCGCGTCGAAGCGGGATTGGGTCTGTTGGGTTTTGGGATGGAATCGATGATGCCGGTACTCATCACCAAACCCGAAGCAATCGGAAATCCTGCCTGCGAAGACCGGAAGGTACCCAGTGACTTTCCGTTCGGGCGGATGTTGGATTTTACATTAAAAATCGAAACTCCATACCCTGCCAGTGTGCGCACGAGCGAATCAGCCAAAGGATTTTGGACAGAATCGATCGTTTTAACAGAAATCTGTGCAGAAGACTGAAAAACGAAAAAGCAGGAAAGGAGGACAGAAAGGACGATTTTTTGCACTTCGGTGGTTTATGGTGTAAGAAATCTGGAACAAATATAAAAATAATCCTGTAAAAACAAGAGAAAAGTTACATCGTCAGAAAAT
>DAIOVD010000207.1:1453-6813 GCA_036759185.1 Catalimonadaceae bacterium
AGGCACATAGGAGGACACATAGAGTATCTCCTTCTGGCAAAGATTCGAAATAGAATGGAAATGGACCTTTCGTAGAGTGACTTATTCCCGATTGATGATATAAGCCTTGCTTTTTGCAAATGCAGGCACCTGGGATATGAACGAAGGTAAGTACGTTAAAAGGTCTTCAATTTTACTGGTTGAGCAATTTAGAACGACGATTGTGACGGGGTATTTTTCAAGGTTTTGCTGGAACATCAGGTTTTTATCGATGGTCAATAAAATGTCAAAGGAGTTTGCGGAACAATATTCCATCAACTTCCCGTTTTTTATACCACTCAACCCAAGTTCCCGAACGGTGTGCACATCAAATTCACTGAGAAATTTCTTCAGTTTCTTTGTGACACATTCATCAAGCAAAATTTTCATTCAATATGTTGGACGAACTGGCTATTAATTTTTGAGACATTTCAAGAATTTGCATAACCTGGCTCCGACTGACACCTTCAAAATCTTCAAGAAAATCTTCAATGGAATCTCCTGTTTCCAGGTAATCAAACAGATTTTTCACAGGGACGCGTGTTCCGGCGAAGACGGGTGTTCCTCCCAGAATTTCCGGATCAATATTGATTGTTTTACCTTCCATACTATTTGTCCTTTCGAAGCAAATTACAAATTTTTTTGGCAAGGTTAGGCAACAATCCTGAAAATTAGTGAGCTAATTTCTCTGTGGAGTTGTCGCCGGGTAATATCGACTTAGACGTAGAAATGACCCTTATGGTATTTCTATGTGCGCTATCCCGAATAATTCGGGACAGGTTTTCCTATTGTGGTTATGCCGGGTCAGTTAAACACATAGGCACCTAGGACACATAAAGAATCTCCGGCTGCGATTATATGGATCATCACAAAGGTTTAATCGATATTTCTTTTATTTGAAGGTCCGAAAAGGATTTGACTGTTTTTAGTCCTACCGGGACAGAGTCCCTACACCTTATTCTAAGTACGTAGTTTCGCTTCGCAAAAACTACGTACAAGTCTGGAAAAATTCAAAAATCACTGCAAATGCTTCCTCACCGGATTCGGAATTTCTTGTGTTCCTTTGAATCCGTTTCCAGCTGACCCATGTTCCGGATTTTTGTTGCCTTCTTTTTTTGTTTTCTGATGCCGTCTGCCTTTGCTCAGGTGAAAAAGATTCCCCTGTATCCCCCGCATTCCATTCCGCTTTCAAAACCTTGTCTGCATCAGGAAATCATCGACACAACAAAAACGGGATTGCCCGACCGGATCAGCAAAGTGTCGGAACCAAGAATCTGGTTGTATCCCGCCAAAAAGAAAGAAGACCGGGGAAAAAAGGCGCTGCTCATGCTTCCTGGCGGGGGATATTCCTTCGTTTCCGTAGAAAATGAAGGCCGGAAAATGGGCGAGCGATTCTCAAAAGAAGGGTACGATGTAATTGTTTTGATTTATCGCCTTCCGATGTACGATTGCCAGACCGACAGCAAATGGGTTCCGCTGACAGACGCCATGAATGCACTTCATTGGATACACAACCAGAAATATGAGAAAGTGGGCCTGATTGGATTTTCTGCTGGCGGACACCTCGCCGCTTCACTTTCCACCCTGATCGAAAAAAATCCGCACCGTCCTGCGTTGCCGCAGGTCAACGCCGCTTGTCTGGTGTACCCGGTGATCGATTTTGAAACCTACACGCATACGATGTCACGCAAAAAACTCCTGGGTGCCGACACCAGTTCCGCTGATTTTCTCCGTCAGTTTTCACTGCAGCATCAGGTCAATGCGAAAACCCCGCCCACCGTTCTCATTCATTCCGCAGACGATAAAACAGTGCCCTGGCAAAATTCGTTGTTGTACACCGAAGCACTTCAGAAAGCAGGAGTGAAAGCCGAGTTTCATTTGTTTCCGACAGGTGGGCACGGATTTGGACTGGGAACTTCCGAACGGGCCGATGCACCGGACTGGGTTCCGCTGGCCCTTCAGTTTTTTAAGAACATGTTATGATCAAAGCACCCATACTCGTCATCACCGGCGGCACCAAAGGAATTGGCAAAGCCATTGTTTCCCGTTTTCTCAACGAAGGTTTTCAGGTTTTTACCTGTGGCTCTACGGAAAGTTCCGTCGGGAAACTCCGGCTGGAAATGGAAGATTTTGTCAAAGCCGGAAGGCTCCATGTGGCTCAGGTGGATGTGGCCGATAAAAATGACATTCAGGCCTGGGCTTTTTCGATTTTGTCGGTCCACGGCAGCATAGAAATTCTGGTGAACAACGCCGGTATTTTCCTGCCCGGCACCATTTCCGAAGAAGCGGATGGCACCTTTGAAAAACTGATGCACACCAATCTTGCCAGTGCGTACCACGCCACCCGCAGTTTTCTGCCCGCTTTACGGACGGCCCCCATGGCGCATATTTTTACCATTTGTTCCACCGCCAGCATAACGGCCTACACCAACGGCGGATCGTATTGCATTTCCAAATTTGGGTTGCTGGGCATGAACAAAGTACTGCGGGAAGAATTGAAAACCACGAATATTCGGGTCACGTCTGTGTTGCCTGGCGCTACATTTACCGATTCCTGGTCGGGTGCCGGAATCCCTGAAACGCGTTTTATGAAACCGGAAGACGTAGCCGATTGCCTCTGGTCGGCCTGGAATCTTTCTCCCGGATGCGTGGTGGAAGAAATTCTGCTCCGTCCGTTGCTGGGTGATTTGTAGAGAGAGAGCTTTTCCTTTTTTCGAAAATTTTCCTGAACGTTTGAAATAATATTATTTTAAAAAAATCAGAATAATAATAATTCAATCGAATTCCGATTTGAAATGATTTTCAGATTTCGTTGCGAAATTATTTCAACTGTTTTTGATTTCGGAAGGTGGTGGGAAACACTTTCGATGTGTTGATTTTCATTTCCTGTTCTTGCCCCAATCTTCCTTGGTAGCCTTCAGCTATCTTTCACAAATTGTCGTAATATTGGCCCCCGTAAGACCGGGAATCGATTCATTGGTTGGATCTATTCCTGAAGTCGGAGAATCTACGTGCTCCGGTCAATGGGTCGGATGAACGAATGGACAAGCAAAAAATCTACTTTCCTAACCTGAACGGACTGCGGTTTATCGCTGCTTTCCTTGTTATCATTCACCACATCGAGCAATTTAAATCCCTGACAGGGCACGAGAATTACTGGAGATTGATCCCGTTTATCATGGTCATCGGAAAGCTGGGAGTTATTCTGTTTTTCGTTTTGAGCGGTTTTCTGATCACCTATCTCCTGCTCGCTGAGGAAAAATCATTTCAAACCATCAGTGTTCCAAAGTTTTACATCCGGCGGATGTTGCGGATCTGGCCATTGTACTTTCTTGTCATAGGCCTTGCCTTTTTTGTTCTTCCCCATATTTCGTTGTTCACGCTTCCCGGATTTACCCAGGAAGTAGTGCAATCCAACCTCATCTGGAAATTGCTTTTATACGCTGTTTTCTTTCCCAATCTGGTTTTGTCGCTTCTCGGGGTTGTTCCCTATGCCTCACATACCTGGTCGATCGGGACGGAAGAACAGTATTATCTGGTCTGGCCGGTGGCGATTAAATACGTCCGCAAATTTCGGATTGGCCTCATGGCACTGATCATTTCAGGCTATCTGCTATTCGAGTATTTTCTGACAACACCGTATTCCGGGTTTATTCCGTACCGTCATATCGTGCAGGCATTCTGGCATACGTTCAACATCGATTGCATGGCCATCGGTGGAATATTTGCCATACTTCTTTTTGAAGGAAATCCTTTGCTGAAATACCTTCAGAACCGGATGTTGTTTTATGCCTGTCTGGTTTTGGTTTCCGCTCTCATGGTCAAAGGGGTGGTGTTTCAACATTTTCATTATGAGACCTATGCCTTATTTTTTGGCATCATCATTCTGAACTTTGCCTCCAATCCCCGAATCGGGATTTCGATGGAAAATCCGGTGCTCAACTATCTGGGGAACATCTCGTACGGATTGTACATGTATCATCCCATCGGCATTATGCTGGCGATGTATCTGGCCCAGGCATCCGGGTTTTTTACCAACTGGGTTTTATATCCTTTGTCAATAGCACTCACCATTGCTCTGGCAGGAGCTTCCTACCGATGGTACGAAACCTATTTCCTGCAATTCAAGCACAGGTTCTCAAAAATCATCAGCGGCGCCGATACGAAAAAGGCAGCTTAGGTCTGGCTGGTATAATCACACTCTTGCAAAGTTCGTCGTTTCAAATCATGAAAATTACGAACTAGGGTTTCTGAAAATTTTCCAGAATGTTTGAAATAATATTATTTTAAAAAGTCAGAATAATATTATTTCAATTGAATTTCTGATTGAAATACTATTCGGAATTGGGGCAGAAATTATTTCTGATTTGGAGACGAAATCATTGCTAAGGTTTTTTGTTTTGGATTGGGGGAGGGGATTGGCGCCTCGATTTCTTTGGAACGGTTTTTCTTTAATTTTGAATCAATGACACTCGCACAGATTAAATCAAAGGTTTTACCTGTCTTTTCCGGAAAGCCCATCAAACGTGCATTTGTGTTTGGATCATTCGCCCGAAAAGAGAATACGCACCAAAGCGATCTGGATATCTTCGTAGAACTGGACCCAACCATTTCCGTTGGTTTAATTGAATTCATCAACAATCAGATCGAACTCGAAAAGCAATTTGGAGTAAAAGTGGATCTGGTGAGTGATGACGGAATTTCTCCCCACATCCGACCCTTCAAAGACCTCGGTAAAGAGCAGATTTATGCAGCCTGAGTTGGGTTTCCCAATTCCCCAATTCGAATTACCTCCCCACCACTACTTTCTGCGTCTGGCGGTCCTGGCCTTTGGTCATTTCCAAAAGGTAGATGCCTGGCGAAAGTTTGGAAACCGGAATCCGGCGGGTGTGGTAGCCAGGTAAATGGAAACTGTCGTTTTCAATTGCTAAAACTTTCTTTCCGTCGGCACTCAGCAATTGTACACTCACTTTTCCCGATTGGGCCAGCGTGTAGCCAATCGTCATCTCATCCTGCGACGGAACCGGAAAAACCGGATACAATTTGTCCGCCATTCCCGTCAGTTTTACACTGTTTCCGGTGGTGACGGAATCGGTTTCAAACACAATATCTTCATCACCGGGCTGGTATTTCAGGTAGGTAATCGGCAGGTAATACATTTCCTCCGCTGTGCCTTGTCCCCAGGTAATGCTTTGCGGAGGATCGTGCGGATTGTTCACATTGTTGGTGGTGTTGTCATACCCTGCAAACGCATGAATCACAGAACCAGCCGGCACTTTGATTAACTGACGGAACTGATAATCGCCCTGCCAGTTGAAATCCCATTTTTTGATATTGATCAG
>DAIOVD010000208.1:0-6795 GCA_036759185.1 Catalimonadaceae bacterium
TCAATGGAGTTCAACTTGTAGATCCAACCAAATGGACGACCGGCGTTGGAGCGACAGGTTTCACTGTAAAGGTTTTCAAAGGAACCGACACAACCGATGTCCGCATTGACAACGATTGCCCGCTGTATTCTCAGCCTGCCCCGATCGGCACGTTTGACATTGTCGGTATGGGATCTCAATTCAGTGTAACCACCACTTCTCCATGGAACGGAGGTTATCAATTGATCCCACGGAAACTGGCCGATGTGATCACGACTCCAGTGGTTACCCCTAAGCCAAAAGTGTCTTTCGTTTCACCATCTCTTACGTTCGCGGAAAGCAACGGAAATCAGTTCTTATCGATTGTCATGAGCAATGCACCTTCCGTGTTAACCACACCAACCGTGTATTTCAAAGGAGGAACAGCTTCTGCCGGAACAGATTATGTGGAGTCAAATCCTCCTTCTGGGTTGATCGGGCCGTTTACTTCATTGACTTCAGACTTGCCTGTTCAGTTTCTTGATGATGTGGTGAACGAGAGCACAGAAACGTTGACCATGGTTCTGCGCAAATCCGGCCTTCCGTCTGATACTGCATACGAAATCGGAGCCGATTCCATTTTCACATTCACCATTACGGACAATGATGTTTCGACAACGGAACCACTTCCTCCGACCCGCAAAATCGCTGCAATCAGAGGAAACAACACCGGCAACCAGGCCGATTCTGTTGGAAAATCATTCCGTGTGTATGGAACTGTTTACGGCCATAACCAACGTGCAGCAGGTACCGGCTACCAGATGTTTATCCGCGATGAAACAGGCGGTATCGGAATTTTCAAAACATCAACGGTGAGCGGAATCCAGAACCTCACAGAAGGCGACTCCATTAAAATCATGGGGAAAGTCGAAGTGTTCCGTGGTTTGAGTCAAATCAATCCCGATTCCATCGTTCTGCTGGCAACCAACCGCTCCATAAAGAATCCGGTCATTGTTTCCAATATCGGAGAAACAGAGGAGGCCCAATTGGTTCGCTTCAACAATGTAACCCTGGTGAACCAGGGAGCCTGGACAACCGGTACCGGCGCCAGTGGATTCACTGTTCAGATTACAGACGGTACCAATATTACCGATGTGCGCATTGACAACGATTGCCCGCTTTACAACCAGCCTGCTCCAACAGGAGCATTCGATCTCATTGGAATGGGATCGCAGTTTGTACCAGGAACTCCAGCCCCGGTTGCTCCATTCCCTGCTACCGGTTACCAGTTGATCCCACGCCGTAATTCTGATCTGATACCTGCCGGAACACCAACCGGTCCGGTGGCCAGTTTTGCCATCGCATCCCAGTCGGTGGGTGAAACAAACGATACCGTCCGTGTGAATGTTCTGATTGCTCCGGCACCGGCTGAGGCGTACAGAATTCAGGTGATTGTAAAAGGAGGCACTGCCACAGGTGGTAGTGATTACGATACTCCGGCTACAGTTCTTACTTTCCCTGCGAATGCCAGTTCGGCTCAGTTCAAAATCAAGCTTATTGACGATGCTGTTTTGGAAGGACTGGAAACCATACAGCTTGTGTTGCGCAAAGACAATTCTGCCGGATTCCCACCATATGCAAACGTGGGACTGGATTCATTGCACACCGTGACAATTCTTGCCAATGATGGTTCTACCCAGGAGCCGTTCCCTCCTACCCGTACGATTGCAGTAATCCGTGGAAACAACACAGGAAATCAGGCGGATTCAGTTGGTAAAAATGTCCGGATTTATGGAACCATTTACGGCTTGAATCAGCGCCTGACTCCAACCGGAGCCGGTTATCAGATGTTTATCCGTGATGCCACAGGCGGAATCGGCGTATTTAAAACCAGCTTTGCCAGTGGAATCTCCACATTGACAGAAGGCGACTCGGTGAAAATCATGGGAACGGTGAACGTATTCCGTGGACTGAGTCAGATCACTCCGGATTCGATGGTGGTATTGGCGACGAACCGTCAAATCAAAACTCCAGTTGCGGTAACTGTTCTGGATGATGCATTGGAGGGCGACCTTGTAATCCTGAATGGTCCGTTGACGGTGGTGGATCCATCGGCATGGACAACAGGAACGGGTGCTTCCGGATTCACCGTGAAAGTGACGGACGGAACCAATGTAACCGATGTGCGGATTGACAACGATTGTGAATTATATAACCAGGCTGCCCCGACTTCTCCGTTTACATTAACTGGTATGGGAAGTCAGTTTGCCAACGGCACAGCACCGTGGGTCGGAGGCTACCAGTTGATCCCAAGAAGAGCTTCCGATTTGCAGATCATTGATGGAGTTGATCCGGTTTGCCAGTGTAAAGTGGATCTGAAGGCTATGCCAAATCCAGGCAACACTTCATTGACATTGAGCACCAAAGAGAAATCCGGTTTCCATTACACCATCTACAACAGCATGGGGCAGAAAGTGTACCAAATCAACGATGCTGAAGCCAACGAAACCATCCGCACCGAAAGTTGGGCAGCCGGTATTTATACCGTCAAAGTTCAGGAAACAGGTCGGGTGATCCGCTGGATTAAGAAATAAGAATTCGTCCATTCTATCAACAAAAAAGCCATGCCGGACGGTGTGGCTTTTTTGTTGGGGAGAAAACAGAGTGATTGCCCGCAAAGGAAAATTGGGCTATAAAATCATCATTACACGTTATCCAATTACCCCTATGTGCATTTTCTATGTACCTATGTGGCTATGTGGTTAAACGACTTGCTTTAAACCACATAGCCACATAGGAGCACATAGGCATTTTCAATTGAGGTTTTAATTGTCAATAGAAAAAACAAAGCCTTTCTCTATTATTGACAGACAGGAAAACGAAGAAAAATGAAGTGACAAATCTGATCCCTAACTTACCAAAACATGGGAAATCAGAACCTACCAAGGAGTCTTCTTTACATTACTTGATTCATTTTATTTATAAACAAACTCCACATATGGATCAGACATAATCCAAACCTCACAATTTCAAAAGGACACAAAAAAACCGGTGATAAACCGGTTTCAATTTTTAAGCTGTTTCGTTGTGAAGCCATTGCTTTTTGGCCAGCAACTCTTCTTTGGTTTCCCGCCAGTCCGGATCGTCGACACAGCAATCGACCGGACAAACCGCCGCACACTGTGGCTCTTCATGAAATCCGGTGCACTCGGTGCATTTGTCGCTTACTATGTAGTAGAACTCGTCTGAAATGGGGGTTTGTTTGTCGGTTCCGGAAGCAGAAGTTCCGTCCGGAAACTCAACCTTTGTTAGTTTTGTGCCACCGCCCCAGGTCCAGTCCATACCGCCTTCATAAATGGCAGTGTTCGGACACTCCGGTTCGCAGGCGCCACAATTGATACATTCATCCGTTATAATAATTGCCATTCCCTAATCGCGTATTTTTGAGACAACAAAAGTAAAGGCGAAAATGTTATCATCGTACAATATTTCTTTTTTGTTGAAATATTTGCAGTCTGATTCTCAATTCATTGAAAAAGCACAAATAAAAAACCAGTTTTCATGTCAGAATATCTAATGCCGCAACGCCCAAGACGTAACCGCAAATCGGCTGCCATCCGCTCCGCTATTTCGGAAACACAGGTCTCAGTGAACAATCTTCTTTTCCCGCTATTTGTTCTCGACGGACAGAACAAAAAAGAAGAGATCACATCTATGCCCGGCATTTACCGGTTTTCAGAAGAATTGATTCTGGCGGAGATCGAAGCCTGCCTCAAACTGGGCGTCAATATGTTTGCGCTCTTCCCGGCAGTCGACGATTCACTGAAAGATAAAACCGCTACCTATTCCTACGCACGGGATAATTTTTATTGCCGAACCATCCGCAATGTGAAGGCCCGTTTTCCAGAGGCCATGATACTAACGGACGTTGCCATGGATCCCTACAGTTCAGACGGACACGACGGGCTGGTGCGGGACGGAAAAATCCTCAACGACGAAACCTTACCTATCCTGGGTAATATGGCTCTGGCACAAGCTGAAGCGGGTGCCGACATCATCGGGCCATCCGATATGATGGACGGACGGGTCGGTTATATCCGCAATGTGCTGGATGAAAACGGGTTCACCGATGTCTCGATTATGTCGTACACAGCCAAGTATGCCTCCGGGTTTTACGGGCCATTCCGTGATGCACTTTCATCCGCTCCTAAATTCGGCGATAAAAAAACCTACCAGATGGATTATGCCAATGTGAAAGAAGCCCTCCTCGAAGCCGAGCTGGATGAAGATGAAGGAGCCGATTTTCTCATGGTGAAACCGGCCCTGGCCTATCTCGATGTGATCAAAGCGTTGGCCGATAGCTCTCATTTGCCAATTGCGGCCTACCAGGTAAGTGGTGAATACGCCATGGTAAAAGCCGCAGCTGAAAAAGGTTGGCTCAACGAGGAAAAAATTGTGGAAGAAACGCTTACTGCTATTAAAAGGGCAGGTGCATCCATCATTTTGACGTATTTTGCACGGCAATTTGCAGAACGACGGGCTCGCTGATCCCGGTTCTTTTCGACCACTGAACTACTCTTTCATTTTGAATTTTCGCTCCCTTTTCAGCCTGTTTTTTTTCCTCTGTATCCTCCATGTGGAGGGACAGACGAAGAAAACTTTGAAAGGCACCGTCGTTGATTTATCGGGCCGTGATCCGTTGATCGGGGCGGCCGTATATCTGGTGGGAGAAAAACGGGGAACGCTCACCGACGACAAAGGGCGATTTTCAGTTGTATCGCTGGTCGACACCGGATTTCTGACCGTCAGTTATGCCGGATACAAAACCTATAAATTCCGGGTGGAAGACTGGCCGGCAGGTGGTCTTAATGTAGAACTTTCTTCCATTGAGCTCAATGACGTGATCATTACCGCCGACAAATCGGTGAAGGACAAAGTAGCGGTGAACCAGATGTCGGTCGAAAATCTGAGCATAAAGGAAGCCAAACTACTTCCTGCCATTTTTGGGGAGGTCGACATTCTTAAAACTCTGCAACTGAAACCAGGTGTGCAAAGTGGCGGGGAAGGTTTTTCCGGATTGTATGTGCGTGGAGGCGGACCCGATCAGAATCTGATGCTCATCGATGGAGCGACCGTGTACAACCCCAATCACCTGTTCGGGTTTTTCTCGGTTTTCAACTCGGATGCCGTTTCAGGGATCGACCTCTACAAAGGCGGGTTTCCTGCCCGGTATTCCGGAAGGCTCTCATCCGTAGTCGACATTAAAATGAGGGATGCCAATCCGGATAAATGGCAGGTGGCCGGGGGACTGGGACTGATCTCCAGCCGGCTTTCCGTAGAAGGCCCCATCATCAAAGACAAGCTCACGATTCTGGTGGCGGGAAGAAGAACCTACTTTGATATCTTCACCCGGATGTACAACAAGAGTCAGGAAGGAAAGATTGGATTCAGTCCCATTCCGGACTATTATTTCCAGGATCTCAACACCAAAATCACCTGGCGGCCAACCAAAAAGGATAAAATTACCTTCACCGGTTATTACGGACGGGACGTGTTTACCTTCAGCCGCAACCGGTTCTCGGTTTTGTTTGAATGGGGAAATACCGTTGGGAACCTGAGATGGCAACGCGAACTGGCACCTGATCTGGCACTCAATACCAATGTTTTGGTGACCGATTACCAATACGATATTTCCAACCAAACAACCGGTTTCAAATTTGGTTTGGGCTCCGGTATCCGCGATTACACGGCAAAGTCCGACATCACCTGGACACCCCAGCGATCAATGGTGTGGCAGGCGGGCATATCACTGACCCGGCATAAGTTTGAAATCGGCCGGGCATCGGCTTCGAGTGCAGACGGTTCCTTCAGTTTTAAAAGCGGGACAAGTCCTGCAGCCAGTTCAGGTTCCGTGTTTTTATCCAACGAGTGGGATCTGTCTGAAAAATGGCAGCTCAATTCCGGCCTGGCGCTCACATCTTTCCAACAGAAAAGTCAGTATTTCGGAGGCCTGGAACCAAGGGTTTCCGTCCGTTTCAAAGCATCGGACAAAGTGAGTCTGAAAGCCAACTTCACCCGGATGTACCAGTACCTTCATTTGGCGTCCAATTCCGGGGCCTCGTTGCCAACCGACCTTTGGTATCCCAGCAACAACGTGGTAAAGCCACAGATTTCCGATCAGTTGGCGGCCAGTTATTCCATCTCGCTGTGGGACGACAACCTGTTTTTCAGCAACGAGTTCTACTACAAAAACATGCAACGGCAGATCGATCTGAAGGACGGTGCCAGCTTTTTTGTGAACGACAAGCTCGACACCGTTTTTGTGTTCGGCAAAGGCTGGGCGTATGGAACCGAAGTGTATCTGGAAAAGAAAAAAGGAAAGCTCACCGGATGGATCGGCTACACTCTGTCTTACACCTGGCGGCAGTTCAAAACCATCAACTTCGGGGAAGCCTTTCACCCGCGTTACGACAGACGGCACGACATTTCGGTGGTGCTGATGTACCAGATTTCAAAGCGACTCCACCTCTCCACCACATGGGTGTACGGGTCCGGAAATGCCATTTCACTTCCGGAAGGACGGTTTTTTTTCCAGGATCAGCCGGGAACAACCGATCCCGAAGCACTGGTGAATGTGGTGCCGCTGGTGAAAAAACGGAATACTTTCCGGATGGAGCCTTACCATCGATGGGACATTGGCCTCGTGCTGAAAATGCGCCCGAAACATGGAGAATCAGACCTCACCTTTTCCATTTACAATGCCTACAACCGGATGAATCCCTTCTTCATTTACTTCGAAACCAAAACCGAGAATCTGGATGGAACGGGACGGATTCT
>DAIOVD010000209.1:0-6770 GCA_036759185.1 Catalimonadaceae bacterium
AAATCTTATCCCGGCTTGTGATTTTAGCCGACACGGGCAGGGTGATTTTATCACCTTTCACTGCTTCACCGGAAAGCTGGCCATTGACGATGAGCGTATCCAGTTTTTCTTTAACAAAACCAACATGGGCTCCGGAAATCATCAGGACATCCCCGGTTTTCAACGTTCCGGTTTCGATGAGAAATTCACCCACACTGATTTTCGGGTAGAACTTAGAACCTTTGCCCAGATACACTTTCCTTTCTGTTGCCACAGATCCAGGTTTTGGAGACCACTCTCCCATTTTCTGCCCCATATAGTACCCCTCCCAGAAGCCACGATTGTACACAGAGTCCAGCTGCTTCATCCAGTCTGCAATACGATCGGCTGTAATTGTTTTTGTTTCTACCGCTTCAACAGCTTCCTTATAACAACGTGTGACGGTGTGTACATAATCTGCACCTTTTGTTCTGCCCTCGATTTTGAGAACATCCACACCAGATTTCAGCACTTCCTCAAGAATGGGTAGCGTACACAGATCTTTCGGAGACATGATGTACTCGTGGTCGATGACCAATTGATCTTGTGTTTCTGTATCGGTCACTGTGTAGGAATGACGGCAATTCTGAATGCAGGCGCCCCGGTTGGCAGAGGCATTGTGCGAATGAAGGCTGAGATAGCATTTACCCGAAACCGCCATACACAAAGCACCGTGAACAAAGATTTCGATCTGAACCGGCTTTCCGGAAAATCCGGTGATGTTTTTGGTCCGGATTTCTCTTGTTATGGAAGCGACCTGTTTGAGTGTCAGTTCCCTGGCAAGCACAATCACATCTGCAAAGCGTGCGTAAAAACGAACGGCTTCAATGTTGCTGACATTGGCCTGGGTGGAAATATGAACCGGAATTCCCATTTGATTGCAACAATCAATCACCGCAATATCGGAAGCGATAACCGCATCGATCTGATGCTTTTTCACCTCTTTCAGAATACGCTTCAGCAGCTGAATGTCGTGGTCATACATCACAGTATTCAAAGTGAGATAGGCCCGTATGTTATGTGAATGACAAAGCGTTGATATCTCTTTCAGGTCATCCATGGTAAAAGTTGGGACGGAACGGGCCCGCATATTGAGCTGTTCGACTCCAAAATAAACAGCATCGGCACCTGCCTGAATGGCAGCCATCAATGAATCAAAGGAACCGGCAGGTGAAAGGATTTGAGGTTTTGGCTGGATCATTATTCAGAATGCAACAGGTATGAATCCGCAAATTGCCCCTAAGCCAGCAGGAAACGACTGCGATGAAATCATCTCAAAAACTGATTCTCCTCAGATGGGTATTGACCAGCCGGCTTTGTGGTGCCCGCTCTTTTCTCTTCATTTGCACACCTCCTGACTGAGCAATCAGCCGCACCTTATGCCAAAACAAATCCTGTCGTTTCTCCTTCTGCTTCTGGCCTCATCGGGCTTTCAATCGTTTGCGTTCACCGTATCTCCCCTGTTTGGCGACCACATGGTTTTGCAACGCAACAAACCCATCATCATCTGGGGGAAAGGAAAACCGGGAGAAAAAGTAACCGCCATTTTTGCTGGCATACAATCCAAATCTAAAACCGGACCCGACAGCATCTGGAAATGCTTACTGTTTCCGCACAAAGAAGGTGGCCCCTACTCGATTATTTTAACTGGTAAGAACGAAATTGTTTTGAACGATGTCTGGTTTGGCGAAGTCTGGATTGCTTCCGGCCAAAGCAATATGGAAATGAAACTGAAACAGCAGGTGACCAACAATGCACTGGAAATATCCATGGCAAATTATCCGATGATACGGGCAATCGATATTCAGAATCAGGCTTCCGTAATTCCTGTAAACACCATTAAAACAACAGGCTGGGATATCTGCAGCCCGCAAACGGCCGGGGATATTTCGGCCGTGGCTTACTTCTTTGCCAGAGAAATTCATCAGAAACTGAATGTTCCCATCGGTCTGATTCAATGTGATTGGGGAGGAACACCTGCCGAAGCATGGACCAGCAAAGAAACCTTGTCGGAATTCCCGGAATTCAACAGAGCCATTGCCAGCCTGACGGATCCGGAACGCGACATCCCTGTTTCAGCCAACTTCCCAAAAGCCCTGGCTGCCTTCCGTGAATCAGTAAAAAAACACGATGCAGGGACGATCGGACAATGGTGGAAAGCCGAACTTCCTGGCACCGAAACGGACTGGAAGACCATGGAGATCCCAAATGGCTGGGAAAATGCCGGACTGGACGGATTCGATGGCATTGTGTGGTTTCGGAAAGAATTCACTGTTTCAAAACAGATGGCAGAAGAAAAAGGTGTGGTCTTACATCTGAGCACCATCGACGACCTCGACAGCACATGGCTCAATGGTGTGAAAATCGGAGGGATCAAAGGCCATAACATCAAACGGGAATATGTGATCCCCGACGGATTGCTCAAAGAAGGTAAGAATGTCGTCAGTGTGCAGGTATTGGACTGGGTCGGTGGAGGCGGATTGTGGGGACCAAAAGACGAAATCCGCATTCAGGGAAAATCCGGTTCCATTCCATTGGCAGGTGACTGGAAATACAAAGTGGGCTGCGATTACATTGACCTGAAACCCATTGCCGATGATCTGGACAGGCAAAACAAGCCCACGACTCTGTACAACGGCATGCTGCACCCATTAATTACACTTTCCATTGCAGGAGCGATCTGGTACCAGGGAGAAGCCAATGCCGGAAGACCATATCAATACAGAACCTTGTTTCCGGCGATGATCAAAGACTGGAGAGCGAAGTTTGACATCGGAGATTTTCCATTTTATTTTGTTCAGCTGTCGAATTTTAAGAAACCAGACCCTTCGCCAAAAGAAAGCAACTGGGCCGAATTAAGAGAAGCACAGACAATGGCTCTTTCATTACCGAACACCGGGATGGCCTGCATCATCGATGCCGGAGAAGCTGGCGACATCCACCCTGCAAACAAGCAGGCAGTTGGTTACCGGTTGGCATTACAGGCACTCAGCAAAACCTACAATAGGAATGTTGCTTGCGAAAGTCCCCGGTTTGAGAAAGCCATATCAGAAGGAAACACCCTCCGGATTTCGTTTGAGTTCACGTATAATGGATTGAAAGTTACCGATCCCAATGGCATAGTGAAGGGATTTGCCGTAGCTGGTGCCGATAAAAAATATCATTGGGCACAGGCAAAACTGGATGGCAGCGAGGTGCTGGTTTCTTCTCCAGATGTACAGCAGCCGGTTTATGTCCGGTACGCCTGGGCAAATAATCCGGCAGACGTAAACGTGTTTAACTCAGCGGATCTTCCACTGATCCCGTTTCGAACAGACAAATAATATTCCCTTCCGGATATCGTTTTGGATGCCGCCGGATTCTCCTAGTTTTGCATCCCCTTATCCGGTTGCAGTGATTATTGAAACTGCGCACAAACGGACGGCACGAAAACATCAGCAGAAACCAATCCTTGTCGACTCCTTCATCTTCACCAAAGAAAAATATCGCCATTCTTGGCTCAACCGGATCCATCGGTGTACAGGCACTTGAGGTAGTGGAAAAGAATCCGGACCGGTTTCAGATAGAAGTACTGACAGCCGGCAACCAGGGCCAGAAACTCATCGAACAGGCACTGAAATTCAAACCAAATGCCGTTGTTATTGGGGATGAATCGCAGTACACGGCTGTAAAAGAGGCCCTCTGGTCTGCTGGCATCAAAGTGTATGCCGGCAAAAAAGCACTGGCTTCCGTTGTGGAGTCGACTGAAACGGAACTCGTTCTCAATGCATTGGTTGGATACTCAGGTCTTGAACCCACACTTCGGGCGATTGATGCGGGCAAAACCATTGCTCTGGCCAACAAAGAAACACTGGTGGTGGCAGGTGAACTGGTCAACCGCCGTCTCCAGGAGAAAAACGTATCCATGATTCCGGTCGATTCGGAACATTCCGCGATTTTTCAGTGTCTGGTTGGTGAATATGCCAATCCGATTGAGTGCATTTATCTCACGGCATCGGGTGGCCCTTTCCGTGGAAAGAAAAAACAGGATCTGGAGCAGGTTACGGTTCAGCAGGCTTTGAAGCATCCGAACTGGAGTATGGGTGCCAAAATCACCATCGATTCGGCCACCTTGATGAACAAAGGGTTTGAAGTGATCGAAGCCAAATGGCTTTTCGGTCTGGAGGCCAGTCAGATCCGGGTTGTGGTGCATCCGCAATCCATTATTCATTCGATCGTTCAGTTCACGGATGGTTCGATGAAAGCTCAAATGGGCCTGCCGGATATGAAACTGCCGATTCAATACGCATTGGCGTACCCCGACAGGATTCCGTCCGATTTTCCGCGGTTCAATTTTATGAACTACCCCAACCTGAGTTTTGAAGCTCCGGATATGGAAACCTTTCCTTGCCTGGCACTGGCGTTCGAAGCGATGAAACGGGAAGGAACGGCAGCCTGCCGCCTCAACGCTGCCAATGAAGTGGCAGTAGAGGCCTTTTTAAAAGAAAAAATCCGTTTTCTGGACATTCCTCTACTTTTGGCCCACTGTTTGGAGGACGGTACACATATCACAAAACCAGAATACCAGGACTACGTGGATACCGATATTGAAACGAGAAGAATGGCCTGGGCGTGGGTAGAAAAAGTAAAATCAAAAACAACATAACATCCTGAGCACAATTCGAGCATGGAGATATTAATCATGATTGGCCAGCTGATTCTGGCATTGTCGATTCTGGTAGGGCTTCACGAAGCCGGCCACATGCTGCCAGCCAAATGGTTTGGTATGCGGGTAAGCAAGTTTTTTATCGGGTTTCCGCCTACTGTTTTTTCAAAGAAAATAGGCGAAACTGAATACGGGATTGGTTCGATACCGCTCGGTGGATTTGTAAAAATTGAAGGGATGGTGGATGAGTCAATGGACACCGAAAACCTGTCTGCTGAGCCTCAGCCATGGGAATTCCGCTCCAAACCAGCCTGGCAAAGATTGATTGTGATGCTGGGAGGAATCACGGTGAACTTCGTCCTCGGAATCGTGATTTTCATTGGATTAACCTGGATCAACGGAGAAAGCTACATTTCCAATTCTTCCTCCCGCTACGGTATTTATGCACACAAACTGGCTTCCGAAATTGGCTTCCGTACAGGAGATAAAATCATCGCTGTGAATGGCAAAGCCGTTGAAAAATTCAACGATGCCATTGATCCCAAAGTGATTTTTGGAACCAACTCCGTGTACACAGTCGACCGGCAGGGACAGCAACTGGAAATCAAAATTCCGAACGATATGCTTCGTCGCCTGAGTGAATCCACCTCCAATGACGGCTTCATCTCACCGGCGCAACCATTTACCATTGCCCGTGTTTCAACCGGTTCTGCTGCAGCACTGGCAGGCTTGAAAGAAGGCGACAAAATCCTGGCCATTGACGATGAGCCCCTCACCTATTTCCAGGAACTGAAGCCCATTCTGAGAAATCATAAATGCTGCCAGGTGAAACTGAAAGTGGCTCGTAAAAGTGTGGATTCTGTTCTCACTTTGAAATGCACCGTTGAAAAAGACGCGACACTTGGTGTGTACCCGAAATTTGAAATGAAGGAAAGCATTGAAGAGAAAGACTTTTTATCGTCGGTTTCCATTGGCTTTTTCAGTGCGATCGACATTCTGAAATTCAACTTCCTGGGCTTTTCGAAAGTGTTTTCCGGGGAAGTGTCGGCCAGCAAATCGGTCAGTGGTCCTGTGGGAATTGCTTCAGAGTTTTTCGGCGGACATTTCAGCTGGGCAAAATTCTGGCGCAGTACGGCGATCCTGTCCCTCATTCTGGCCTTCATGAATCTTCTGCCGATTCCCGCTCTGGACGGTGGCCATGCTCTGTTTCTTTTGTATGAAATGATTGTTCGCAAAGCACCTTCCCTACGGTTTATGGAATGGGCACAACGGATTGGCATGTTCCTCATTCTGGGACTGATGGTGTTTGCTTTCGGTAACGACTTTTACAAGTTATTCAAAAAAGAGCCCGACACCTGTAAGTGCGAAAAAACCGAACTGGTCGAACCGCGGAAATAACGGACGGTATCAAATTTAAAATAGAAGAGCCACCTGCGGATTGCGGGTGGCTCTTGTGTTTCTGCGTACCAGACACTGATGTGTAGGGGTGAAGAGTTAAGAATTAAGAGTTAAGGGTTGGAGGTTATGGGTGATTGATGAAGGGGATATTGGAATGAAACATCCACCATATACCCAAACTGCGACACCCTTAACCCGCATAAAAAAGCCTGCTCCGCCTGGATGCGTGTCCCCACGCATCAACACAACAGGTTCCCGAATATCGATCTAAATCGGGTGAAAGATTCGTGGTGATTGGTTACAGTTTTAGAGGAAATCAACATCTCCTCCTTCGTTCGTTCAGACTTCAATCCTGGCCGCATTCAAGTCTGAGAGAAATCTACCTAACTTACCTTGATTCATGAAACTCTATTTCACATACGCATCCCACCAACCTTTCTGTGGTTCTGTTTGCTCGACAATGTCAATGAACAAACCATTCGGGTCCTCAACACAAAATCGTTTCTGTCCCCAGGGTTCCGATTTCAAATCATAAACAGGTTTCACTCCAAGTGATTTCAATTTCTGGAATTCGGCCTGCGCATCGGATACCCGAAGCGTCATAAAAATACCGGATTGAGGCTGAAAGCCAGGAAGAGAAGGGGGATGTGTGGGGTGTTTCTCATCCATTATTGCCAGGCCAAACGGCTGCTGCCCCGGAGATTGAAGG
>DAIOVD010000210.1:0-3154 GCA_036759185.1 Catalimonadaceae bacterium
CTTCCTCCAATGCTGATGGTGGCGCCAAACGGATTGCTGGCCTGCTCGAACGAAAGGTTGTAGGTCCGGGGATTGGGATCGATGCTCAGGTTTCCGAGTTTCATTTCAAAAATGGCATCGGAACTGGCTGGTACATCGGTGAGAACCGGATTCTGAACCGTCAGCTGGATTTCATCCCTTGGCTGGGTATTGCTTTCCGGCGGACAGCTCGACTGACCGGCAACCGTCTGGAAAACAGGTGTATTATAAACAGGATCTTTCCTCACATTCACCGAGAAATTATCGAGGGCATCGTTGTCATCCAGTGTGTAACCAATCGTGGTACTGTTTGTGGTGGTGTTTGTGGTGCTGTTTCCCATTTCGGTTTTCATATGCACATTCACACCACCGCTTAGTCCGGAACCGGCAATTTCAAATCCCAACTCCAGAGCCAGACCGGCATCAATTTCCATATCAAACTCAATGGTATTGGTTTTGGTCGCTGTGGTCGTGGTACTGTTGCTGATCGGACCGGAACTTCCAAAGAAGGAAATGTTTTTGTCAAGAGCCGAGCGGCCTTTGTTGAGCTCGTTGTTGGCCAGAACCTGCTCCCAGACTTTGATCTGGTTCAGGTAATTTCGGGTTTCCGATTCAGTGTTTCCCGGATTGTTCACAAAATTCTGAAGGGTCGGAATCACATTATCGCGAATCGCAGAAGCCGTGTACACATACTGTGTGGCAAAACCATTCTGTGCAATCATCAACCGCTTGGGAGCAACCAGCTGGCAGTTTTCATCCAGCAATACCTGTGTAGACCTGGTGTACAGCAGATTCATTGCGGCACCAATGAACAAATCGCCATCGTCGCCGGTCACATCCTGATCGGCAGATGTAGAAATATTCTGCGTTGTGGTCGTCGAAACGATCGACTCCTCTGCGTTGTTGGTCCGTGAATTCACCGCCACCGAACTGTTGATGCTTCCCCAAATCTGGGTTTCGGTGGTGACACCCAAACCGGCTTCAAACTGGGCACCTACCTTAATGTTGAGCCATCCTTCCACATTGTTTCCGGATGCAGCACTCCAACGCATGGCCCGCTCTATGGTTTTGTTGGTTTCCCAATAGCTGTAGCTCTGGTCCCCCGGAGGATCATGCAAAACGATGAGTGGTATCTGGGGAGACGTTGTGGCGAAACTGCTGGCATTGTCGCTCTTCACGCCCAGCACCACGATTTCAGGTTTTACCTGTGTGGCTTTCCGTCCGTACGAATCGGTGTAATCCACATTGAATACCTTCCGGAAATTGCCCAGAATGTTGGGTGAGCCTACTTTCAGACTGTCTTTTGCCACACCACCCACAGGCAGCATGAAGAAGGATTCATTCTGATCATCCCCCGCCAGATTCGTCACAATACGGACGGTATCGTCGCTCAGTGGACATCCCAATCCGACAGATCCCTGAAACACTTTCACCTGGATGATCTTTTTATCGGACTGGCGAAGTGTGACGTATGGCAACGGACTTCCGTTATCGCAAAGCGAATTATCAAACCCAATCAACTGCATGCTGGGTGGTCTTTGGTAACGAAGATTCAGTTGCTGATTGCCGGATGAAATATCGGTCAGCAACGAGTCGGCTGAAAGAGCCGATGGCAAAGGAGCATTGTTGAAAAAAGCGAGCAGGTCGGTTTCTTCAACGGTTTCTGAAGATGAAGCCAATGAAAAACCGATCACCGAAACCCTGTATTTCCGGGCAGGGAGCCGAACGGAATACGTGCCGTCGTCGTTGGTGAAAATGCGTTTCCGGAATTCAGAAGGGCGTTCGTTTCCATCTTTATCCAGAAGAATATCGGAAAATTCCAGTTCAGCGATTCCGATGTAGTTGTTGCATCCATCACCAAACCGTCCTGAAATGGTGTACTGTGTGGTGTCTTCAAAATCGATGCCTGCCACATTATTCAGAACTGTCACATTGAGTGAATCAGGGAGAAAGCGGTGGCCTTCCAGAGTGGGTTTAAAGGAATAAATACCCTGATCGGTCACCGTGGATGCCCATTGTCCATACAATCCGGGCGGATTGAGGTAGGAGGATTTCATCACAAAATTGCCCTTCCGAAGAATGGTCACGCCATCGAGGTTGGATGAAACAGTAACAGGTTGGTCATTTTGATCCAGGCATCCGATACACTGTTGGTACACTTTACCGGTTATGCTGAAGGCGGTATTGTCCGTAAAATGAACATCATCCCGGTTAATATTGGTTGTGCTGACGGAACGGATCAGAGAATCCGGTGCGAAGTCGTGGTTTAATTTGATGGGGCGGATCACAAAATCGGTACTGACCGTTCCGTTGTTGTTTCCTTCATTGGGATCTCCGAAATACACCGGGATGAGATAGGCACCGTCTGGTCCGGTCGTGGTTGAATAAACAAACTCTTTTGGACTGCCTGGCAGATCTGTTTTTTTCCGAATCTGAATTTCAATTCCTTCCACACCCACTTCGTTGGCGCTGAGTACCTTACCGGAAATGTTTCCGTTGGGTGTCATCACTTTGATTACGACTTCATTGGTATAGGATCTTCCAAGATTACAAACCTCGGTGTACCGGCGATAGGTCCGGGTCTGGTTGATGTTCGGAATGGAATAACTGGAGCCAGTAGCACCCGGAATATCGTTCCAGACAGTACTTCCGTTAAGCTGTTCTTCCCATCCATAGGGAGGTGTGCCGGACATCACAACAGCAGGTTGCACGGAGGATACCAGATCGGGCACCAATTCCTGCGGATTCACAA
Source organism: Catalimonadaceae bacterium (assembly GCA_036759185.1). GTDB lineage: Bacteria > Bacteroidota > Bacteroidia > Cytophagales > Flexibacteraceae > CAMDMI01. Next base: position 2,771 of record DAIOVD010000210.1, read on the forward strand.
CGGTATGGGGATTGCCGATCACACCGACTTCATTTACAGCGCACCAATAGGTAATGCGGACCTGGCCGGGGGCACCAGCGCCTGTTGTGGTGAGTGAACCACCAATGGAACTTCCTCCACCTCCACCGGGGGCGGTACCGTTCTGGCCCGCGGTGTTGGTTTGGTTGTTTCCTCCTTTTCCGTAGCCGTTGCCACCTTGTGCAATGGAACAGGCACTGGATGTTTGTCCTGCACCACCGTTGGCATTGGTATAAGCAGAACCTCCTCCGGAACCTCCTGTTTTCACACCATTGCAAACATTTGGAAAAACACTTGGAGAACCTCCCCGTCCACCGGCAAAGTTCACTTCTACTAAGAACGTAAATGGATCCGCAACCGGAGAGC
>DAIOVD010000210.1:3254-6762 GCA_036759185.1 Catalimonadaceae bacterium
GGAAAAACGAGGAGAGGCAACCGGGATGGTTTCCGACGGCTGTTGGCCGGATTCCTGGGATTGATGGTTTCCGGTAAACGCCTGCCAACGAGGCGGCCTGAATCCGAAAAGACTTCCCTGGGACGAGGATTGGTTTTTCATACAGATATTGATAAAACGTGTAACAACGAGATGTGATGACAAGGCTACGTTGTTTCCGGTCTGCCCATTTTCTCAGTTCCTGTCCGGTGGGTTTTGCAATTCCAGTGGGGCGTTTGGGTGGATAACCGGAGTGGGGGATTTGGAAGGATTTCTTTGCTGAAAGGGAAGCCTTCCTATACAAGTATTGGGGCTGGAGGCCATCTGGTATTTTCACAACCATAAAGGATCCAACTGTCCTGTCTCCTTTATGGTCCAGACATACTCTACTTCCAAAAAGGCCCCATCCGAAAATATCAGGAAAACTCTTACATTTGAGTATCAATTAAATTATGACACTCCGAACCACCATCATATCAACCTCACGTCGGGTCAATTTTGAAATACCAGCTGAAATGGTAGGAAAGGAATTGGAAATTGTGGCCACTGAGAAAGCAGGTAAGAACAGTCAGTCCCTTGATCATCAGTACAAAATAGCCGCAGCCGAAAACAAGGAACTTGCTACGGAATTTCAAGTCGTCGATCTGGAAGGCTGGGAAAATGAATATTAAACGTCTGGAGATTTGGCTTGCTGCCCTGGACCCAACTTTTGGATCGGAGATTCAAAAAACAAGACCGGTGCTGGTGGTTTCAAATGACAAGAATAACAAACACAACTCTGTCGTCAGTATTTTACCCATCACATCAAATACAGCATTTGTAGCGGATTTTGATGTTTTCATTTCAAAAGGAACTGCAAACCTTCCGAAAGATTCCAAAGCAAAAGCTGATCAGATCCGAACTTTAGACAAGCAAAGGCTGATAAAAAAAATTGGAAAACTACCCTCCAGTTTTTCAGCAGAAGTAAAAAAAGCCCTTTTGCTTCATCTTGATCTAAATTGATTTCTAATGGTGCTAAAACTATAATGTGGACCATAGGTTAAATCTTACTGTCATGATCTGGGTTTAAGTGAGGCGACTGATTAATAGTACGATACTAAAATAATTTAAATTCAGGAGGCTCGATCCTAAGTTAAGAAATGTCAGGAAATTCTTAGGATTTTGGCCATATGAAAATTTAAGGAAAGAATTAACAACTGACACAGATCGTTGAACACTCCCGGGTTTAAAACATTGAGCATCAACTTTGGTTTTTCCGCCAACCTCGTTTCACTCCAATTCGTTTTCCACTTTGCCGTCTCTCCTTTTGCTTAATATATTTATGGCAGGTGATTTTTGTTAAGCAGAACTGCTAATAACTTTTTGCTACTATTTTTATCGAAGCAGAATCATGTTAAGCAAACCTGCTAATAACTTTTGTCTCGAAATTTTATTGTAAGCAAAAACCTGTCAGGCTATTTCTGCCAGGTTTCAAATGCTCGTGGTTACATCTAAGTTGTGTCATTTGGTTATGGTCTTTGGACAAGTTTCTCCAGAATCAACATGTTGATTTCGTTTTCCTGACCTTACCTTTAACCTGCGAAAGCCAAATTTCTTAACTTCGCCCAATGGAACAGAACACCATTAAAATCATCTTTGAACAAATTAAATCCGGAATTTCTGCGATTTTCAAAGAGGATTCTTGCAGGACAATTTTGTTCGGTTCCTATGCCCGGGGAGACCAGAATCCTGAATCAGATATTGACATACTGGTTGTACTTGAAAGAAATGACCCACTTTCAGGTGAAGAGAAAAAAGCAATACGCGATATCTCGGATCGAATTTTTATTGACTACGATACAGTTGTTCAGCTCTTTACCGTTCCACACCACTTGTATAAACCTGCCGAAAGTCTGTTTTTTCGAACTGTAGAAAGAGAAGGAATTCTGATATGAAAGATGTCACCTCCCAAATGCTGGCAAAAGCACATGAATTAATTGAAGTGTGCGAAGTTCTTTATGAGCGTTCATTCTTCGAATCGGTAGCCAACAGAGCTTATTATGCCAATTTCACGGCCCTGAATGCACTTTTTTTTCAAACAGATCTGAATGCAAAATCTCACAAAGGGGCCCACATCCAATTCAATCTTCATTTTATTTCAAATGGAAAATTGCCTGGTGAGTTGAATGAAATCCTGGTCGCTAGTTTTGAAAAAAGACAAGATTCAGATTATGATTTTGGTGTAGCCATTTCTGGAGAAGAGGCTTCAAAACTGATTGAAGACTCCCGACACTTTGTTGATTCTATTCAGAAATTTATTAAAGTGGAGAAATAGCCCCACTTCCAGTTCAGAAATATTCCCTCCCGACAAACCCCAACTCTTAACTTGGCGCTAAAGACGCCACTTTCAGCTTCACCTTTCACTCTTCACTCCCTACAGTTTCAACGCCGCCAGAAAGTCGTCTTTCCGTCTCCGTGAAACATCGATTTCGGTGCCATCGTCCATTACTACGGTTCCGCCATCGCCTTTGATGTATTTGCGGATGTGGGCCAGGTTGATCAGATAGGATTTGTGCACCCGGAAAAACTGATAGGGAACCAGAATCTCTTCAAAATCACCCAGATTGCGGGTGGCGACCACCTTTTTGCCCGACTTTAAATTCAGTGTAGTGTAGTTGCCGTCGCTTTCAATAAACAGGATTTCACTGAATTCGATAAACTCGTACCCGTGCAGGGTCGGGATGGTGACCTTGCTGAAGGCCTGTCCGTATCCATGCGTCAGAGCTTTGAGATGGGGTTGATCGGGTTGGCGTTTCAGCAGGTTTTTCTCTGCCCGCTCCACCGCCTGAATCAGATCATTGGGGTTCGCCGGTTTCAGCAGATAATCCACCGCCCCCAGCCGGAAAGCCTCCACCGCATACCGGTTGAAGGCCGTCACAAAAATCACTTCGAAGGAGAGGTCCTTCAGTTCCCGAAGTAGTTCGATGCCCGTAGTTTCAGGCATTTCGATGTCGAGGAAAACAAGGTCGGGCTTTTCCAGATCAATGAGCGACCGGGCTTCTGCTGCGTTGGCTGCTTCACCCACGATCTTAACGTACGGTACGTATTTGTCGCACAACTGCCGCAAGAACAACCGGCCTTTGGCTTCGTCGTCCACAATCAGTGTTCGTATCATAGGGTTGTATCAGGCATTTTGTGAAATGTAAATATGCACTCTGGTTCCGGCAGCAGTGCCATCCGGTGAATGAAGATCTTCCACTTCCATCCGGCTTCCTCCGGTGGCATCCAGCAACTGGAGACGGTTTTCGGTAATCCCCAGCGACATCGAATGGTGGTCGCTTTCCTTTTTCTCCGGCAAAGTCGCAGCCCGGCCCAGACCGTTGTCTTCCACCACCACTTCGAGCGGCGATTTGTCGTCTTTGCGGTCGAACCGGATGAGCAGGTTTTTGTCTCCGTCCTTTCTCAGGAGGCCATGTTTAATGGCGTTTTCCACAATGGGTTGCACCACCAT
>DAIOVD010000211.1:0-6668 GCA_036759185.1 Catalimonadaceae bacterium
CCACCACACTCCAGTCGCGGTACACATCGCCGTAGACTTTTAAGCGGGCCACACCACCGTCCGGGTAGATATTCAGACGGAGATGGGTGAAAATGGAATTGTTGAGGATTTCATAGAAGTTCTGACTGCCCGGATTCAATGGGGACTTAGGCAGAATTTCAATCCAAAGTGTTTTGTCGGAATTGAGATCGGAAGCACTGGCGTTGGCAGGCATCGAACAGGCTTCAATGCTCGCAAACGGAGGATGGTTTCCCAGGAAGTGGTTCGTGTCGATGTCCACGCCCTGAATTTTACCGGATGTCGCCAGTTTGATGATGCACCAGTCGTGTCCCGGTGTACGTTTCCGGCGTGATTCCCAGCCGTCCATCCACTTGCCCCGGTCGGTGTATTTATCCACAATAAAGATTCCCCTTCCCGGTTTGAGGAGGTTTTCTTTTTCAGCGAAAAAATCATCGGAGCAAAGAACTGCCTTACCTCCCAGACGCTCAGAAGCGAGGTCGGTGAGTTTGGTAAAGGCCGGGGCTGAAGAATTGGTTTCGTGACTCATGTATCGTAATTGCCTGAAATAAAATGTGTTAAAATGAAAAGCTTACTGAATTCCTGAAAGGCTGTGCCGGATCAGGACGGATACAATATGCTTCCCTGCGCCAAATGTAAAAATCTTCCTGAATCGAAAACCGTCTCACCACCAACGATGGTCTTCTCAACCACCCCCGACATCGTATTTCCCAGATACGGACACACTTTATGACGGTGCAGTATCTGGTCGGTTGTCAGAGTAAACGAGGCTTCCGGATTCCAGATCACCAGATCGGCATCGGCGCCCGGGGCGATTTTTCCTTTTCTCGTGTCGAGTCCGCAGAAAACGGACGGAGCCGAAGAAAGCAGCCGCACCAGATCCGGTTCAGAGAATCCCCTTTTCTTTGCTTCTGTCCAGAAGGCAGGCATCAGAAACTGCAATCCGGCAATGCCGCCCCAGGCTTTCTGGAAATTACCGGTTTCGGTTTGCTTCAGATCGGGTGGGGCAGGGGAGTGGTCGCTTCCCAGAAAGTCGATGGTGCCATCGAGCAACGCTTCCCACAACAGTTCGTTGTTGGCTTTTTCGCGGATGGGCGGGGCACATTTAAACTGGGTTTGTCCGTCGCCAATGTCTTCAGCATTGAATACAATATAATGAGGGCAGGTTTCCACCGTGAGAGGCAAACCTTCCGCTTTGGCTTTCCGAATGGCAGGCAGGGCTTCGGCTGATGAAAGATGCACTATGTGAACCCTTGAGCCCGTTTCCCGGCAAAGACGGATCACCAGATCAATGGCATCGTTTTCCCAGGCTTTGGGACGGGATTTCAGGTAGGCGGCATAATTCCGTGGATTTTCTGCCAGCAGGTGGGCATCCGGATTTTCACTTTCCAGCTCACAGTGCACCAATAACGGGCGGTTGTATTTTTTGAGAATCTGCAGGGCCGACCGAAGATGTACGTCGGACGTGTTCGGAAACTCATCAATGCCGGAATGGGTAAGGAAGGCTTTCAGTCCAAACACACCCCTGTCCAGCATTTCTTCCAGATCAAAGAGATTATCCGGTACCAGTCCACCCCAGAAGCCACAATTGACATGCAGGTTTCCGGTGGTGGCCGCCGCTTTGAGATCGAAGTTTTCGGCCGTAGTTGTCACCGGACTTGCATTCAACGGCATTTCGATCAGTGACGTCAGACCTCCTGCCGCCGCTGCTCTTGTGGCCGAGTCAAATCCTTCCCAATGCGTACGACCGGGTTCGTTGATGTGCACATGGCAATCAATAAAGCCGGGCGATACACAAACCGGATCGGGTAAATCCATGGTATCCCAGGAAGCATCCAATGGCTCATCCCTTGAAACTACATCCAAAATCCGACCGCTTTCGATCAGAATCTGGCCGGAAACAGATTTATCATGATGCGTGATCCGGTTGGATTTGATTGCCATTCGACGTTCCGCCATAGTCGTTCTGAATCTTTGTTAAAATGTATCAATACAAGGGGGCAATTTGAGATTTTCTTTCGGTTTTGCATTCGATTCCTGAAAGCACTGCGGTTGGACAATGGCTTCTGATCAGATCGTATTCCGATTGCCGGCTTTCTTTATTTCGGGTATTCAAAATGAGGAATATGTATACTTGCACACATACGGTCATCCGGTTCCGTTTTCAATTCTTATTTATGAAACTGAAGTCAAGCGATTTGCTGATTTTCACCTGGTTAATTCTTTCGCATTTCAATCCGGGTAGGCTTTTGGCACAAAGCCCTGCACAGCCTGTTCAACCCATTCCACCCCCTTCTAAATTTATTTCGGCCGAATACGACCGGTGCGGAATTTCCTATGTGCTCGTGGATGCATTTTCTGAACCCCGGTTCGATCAGCTCATTGCCACCTATCATTCCACCTTGTCGGTACCCGATAAGTTTTTCGACAATCGCATTTCAGACGATGTCATTCAGAACGGCGTATTTTCCAAAGTATCGCCCGGATCAAAAGAAAATCAAGTCAACCAGGTCATCCGTTTGCAAAAGCTGCCCAACAGAATAATGGACCTCATTTTTGCTTCCGATGGAAAGATCTGGAAGCTGGATTCTCTCCTCAAGAGGGGACAGTACAACATGACCGATGACCAGGTAATGTTGCTGAAAAACAGTGCCAAAGGTTTTACCGCAGGAAGCGAAAATGCCATCTGGAGCGAACGGATCATGAAGAAATCGTTTGTCATTGCTCTGGCCCCACAGAATATCCAGTCCATGGATGAAATCTACGACCGCCAGGATGCCCGCAATGCGGAAATGAGTAAGCGATCGAAAGGTAAAATTCCATACAAGCCGGTCGACCGGTTGTTTCGGGGATTCAAAGGTTCCGTCCAGGCTTATTGTTACCGGATCAATTTGAACGATACCCTGATGAATGAAATGTGGATGAATTTCGGCTCTAAATCAAAACGTGATTCGATGTCCTATCCTCTCGTTCTGGTGGGGAAAACCGATTTCAATCTGGAATCTCTCGAACCCAGGAAAATGCCCAATCCTTCGACGGATAATACGTTGCTGTACCGAATGATGACCGGGGTTCATTCCAAAGCACTCAGTTCCTTTGAAAATATTGTCAGCGATTTCAGAGTGAGGGCCTCATTGGTATCGGTTCGCCCCCCGGAGGCCAAAATCGGGCTTAAGGAAGGTGTCTTTCTCGACCAACGGTTCTTTGTCTATGAAAATGTGATGAAAAACGGCCAGCCTGTCACCGTAAGGAGAGGGGTAATCAGGGCCAGACGGGTGCCAGACAACCGCACCATCGCCACCGGCCAAAGCGGACAAACCAAATTTTACCAGGTCGCTGGCGGTCGCCTCGATCCCGGAATGATGATCGAACAGAAACCCGATGTGGGCCTGTCGTTTTTTGCGGGATCCTGCATTCCCACCTCCAAAAACCGGAACTGGTTCAACGGCCGGGCATCGTTCAACATCGCAGCGGTTTCGCATTCCGACGGTACCAAAGGCCCGCCCTCCCAGCTCAGGCTCATCCTGGATTTTGATTTCTATTACCAGACCGGCGCCGACACAGCAACAGTGCAGAAATACTTCGGGCCTCAGTATAAAAGCAACGACCTCACCACACTTGGTTTTGGCCTTGGCGTGCAACGGGATCTTCATTTCCTTCATTATTTCCAGTTTTCACCCTTTGCCTCCCTCAACTACAACATCATCACCTACGCCGATACCAATCTCAACAAAAAGGCAGAAGCCACGTTGGGAAAAGACTGGGGCAAAACCATTTCGCTCAAAGCCGGAGCCGATCTGGGCATCAACCTCACTCATAATTTTAAACTTGTGTTTTCGGGATATGCCAACACCCTGAGCAAGAATCCATCATGGAATTTGCCGATTCTGGGAAAAGCTACTAAAGCCACCGATGAACAATCCAACCGGATCAAAATGGGCCTGATGGTAAATGTTAAACTTCGTTACGATATCTAACAGGGCTCACCACACACATTCTTTATCCTTTAGTTTTGACCACATAAATTTCAAGCCAATGAAAAACCGATTTATGAAACACCTGTTCCTGTTTGGCGCCGGTTTTCTTCTCCTCAGCCTCGGATCCTGCTACCGGAAAAACAACACCGGTATTGCACTCAATTACGAAGTCGTTCCCATGATCCAAAGCACCCAGGGCAACGTCAATTTCAAGGTATTCAGTTATGGATATGATCCCGATGATGCCCTCGAACGCTGTAAAATGGATGCCGTTCATGCCGTCCTGTTCAAAGGAATCCCCGGAAGCAACCAGGAAAAACCCCTCATTCCGGATCTGGATGCCTTCAATAAAAACCGGGAATATTTCGCAAAATTCTTCGGTATCAAAGATGTAAAAGACATCTCCACCACCGCCGTTTCCATCTTTGGTCGGGTGCGTTTGCTCCCAGGTTATGCCAACGGACCCTACCGTTTGTACGTAGGTTTCTCCGGCGACGGTTCCGTCAATCCCAACGACCGCATGAAGGTCGACAACCGGTACAAAGTCGGGGTGGCCGTAGCCGTAAACGTGAGTCTTCTCCGCAAACGCCTCGAGCAGGACGGCATCATTAAGAAATTCGAATTTTAATCTCACCACATTTTCATTCCTATGAAACGCATTTCATTTCTCACCATCCTGCTGATCGGTTTTGCCACCTTATCATTTCAGGCCCTCGCTCAACGGGCGAAAGTATCCTCCATCATGGTGTTCCCCCACGATCAGTACTGCATCTCAAAGGGATATTCCATCGACTACAAAGATCCGGTTTCGGGGGTTGTAACCACCGTACCGGATTACAACAAAGCCTTTCAGAGCGATCCTGACCTCATCCAGGTTATTGCCAAAATCGAAGGCATTTTTGCCGACCGGGGCTTTCCCCTCGAAAACCTGAAGGCTACCCTCGACGGTATCAAACAGGACCGGGCCGAAGAGGCCGTCGTTCTGGGCAAAGCCGGCAAAACGGTGGACAAAAGTCCCTACGATGAAGTCACCGAAACCGCCCGCCCCGATGTGGCTCTCTATGTGTTGTGGGACATCACCGGACAGGCACCCAAACGACAGATTTCCTTTACACTGCTGGCCGTGGATGCCTACACCAAAAAGACCATTGCCGCCAAAAGTGGGGTAGGAGAGCCCAGTCTGTCGGGCAACACCGCCGCCATGTTGCAGGAAGGCGTGCTTACCCACATCGACAACCTAATCACTTCCCTGTCGGAATACCGCGAAAGCATTGAAACCAGGGGACGCGAAATTGTGCTCCGTCTTCGCATCGCCGAAGGTGCCGGATTCAATTTCGAAACCGAATGCAACGGCAAAGAGCTCAACGACCTCATCGAAGACTGGCTCACCGCCCACGCCAAAGGAGGCGAATTTAAGGCCGGGGCCAATACCGAAACCCGGCTGCAGTTTTCCAATGTGCGCATCGACCTCATCAAAGACGAAAAGGCCTACGATGCCAAAGCCTTTGGAAAGGAACTGGAGAAATACCTCAAAACCACCTGTCCGGCACAGGCGAAAATCAAATTGCAGGCAAGAGGCCTGGGCGGAGTCGATTTATACCTGGGCGCTAAAACCAACTAACTATGAAAACCATACTGATAAGTGGATTGCTGCTGGTATCCGGATGGATGGCCAGAGCACAGGAAACAAAAGGAACCACCCCCTCCAATCCGTATTTTGTGTTGTCTTCCTTTGTGCCCGAGCAGGGTAAAATCAACAGCGAGGAACTGATCGACCGGCTGAAAATCAAAATGATCCAGATTGCGTCCTCCAATGGAATGGGAGGGGAGGCCGGGGTTACATCCCGTTTTGTGCTGCTGCCCAAAATACTGACCACCCAGTTTGAAAATGCACCTTCTGCACCGCCCAAGGTGGTGGCAAAGATGGACATCGTTCTCTTCATCGCCGATGCCAGCCAGAAAAAGGTGTTCACCTCAAAAACCTTCAAATCCACCGGAATCGGGAAAAACGAGCAGGAAGCCTACCTCAACGGGGTGCAGAATCTGCCGGCTTCCGGTGCCGATATGGCTGGTTTTATAGCGGAGGGTAAATCGAAGATTGTGGAATACTACAACAACAATTGCGACCGCATTCTTAAGGATGTGAGCGCCAGGGCCGCCACCCAGCAGTTCGATGCCGCTCTGGAAGATTTATTATCGGTGCCACCGGAGGCAACCGTTTGCTACGAAAAAGCCATGAACCAGTTGCCCATCGTATTTAAACAAAGGCAGGAATTTCTGTGCGGAACCTTGTTGCAGAAAGCCAATGCCGAAATGGCGGCGGGCCATGAAGATTCAGCCGCTGTATTTCTGGGGCAGATTCTGCCGGGCACCAAATGCTTCGACGAAGCCCAGAAAACGGTGAAAAAGCTCAACGAGCAGCACATGCGCAAATATCAGGCACAGCTCGATCTGCAGAAAGACATCCTGAAATTCATCAAAGAATACGCCTTGGCCGATGCCGCCAACCGCCCAAAAATCTACGACCTCAATAGCTGGATGAGGTAAAGTGTAGTTCAAAGTTCAACGTTTGAAGTTCAAAGGAAATCAGTCAGAGTTCAGTCAGAATTCAAGAGTTGAAGTTTAAAGGAAAGGCAATGAAGGCCAATTTTCGGGTGAGGAATCCGGGGGTTG
>DAIOVD010000212.1:0-6485 GCA_036759185.1 Catalimonadaceae bacterium
CGGAAATACGAGCCTTAGGAAATCCTGATTCATTATTTGGGCGGCATTTCCGGCTTGTCCAGGGGTTCGCTTCGCTCCGTGCAAAGCACCGGCTCCTTCGTCGCCGCCCTTCCCATCCGGGCCGCAAGGCTGCATGGTTCCGTATTTCACAACGGAGGAGGAATGAAAAGCAGAAAATCAAAAACGGTACACATTTTTTTTCTCGATTAAGATCAGTACCGAAATCGGTACTCTTTTTATTTCTGAAAATTTTTGTGTACCGAAAACGGTACTCTTTTTTTTCAAGGAATTATTTGTGTACCGAAATCGGCACACATTTTTTTTGACGATTAAAATCAGTGCCAAAAACGCAACTCTTTTTTTTTCTGAAATTTTTTGTGTGCACAAAATGCAACACATTTTTTCCCAGGAATAAAATGTGTGCAACACGGCCTTCGGGTTTTCTACCTCCACTCCACATTTTCCCGCACCAACCGGGCAGGAACTCCGGCCACCAGCGTTCCGGGGGCCACATTTTTGGTGACCACAGAACCGGTCGCCACTACGGCACCATCGCCAATCACCACGCCTTTGCAGACGGTTACGTTTGCCCCAATCCAGACATGGTCGCCCACCACAATCGGTTTGTTGCTGTCCAGCCATGGACCATCTGCCGGTTTCAGTTGGTGCAGGTCGGTGTCCATCGCCTGAAAATTCCAGCCGATCGCACAGTTCGAACCGATTTTTACCGATTGGTACACCATAAGATGGCAATTCGGGTTAATGTAGGTGCCCGACCCGATTTCGAGCTGTCCGTGAACAAAGATTTTGCAGCCATGTGCAATTCGCACGCCTTTGCCGGCTTTGATGCTTCCTCCTTTTTCAATGTCCACAATTCCCCTCGAAAAGGGCGTGAGACCCAACCGGTTCGACGACATTCCGATCATTAAGGTGCCGGCTTCCACGTTGCCTTTGTTCTTCCACACAATCAGACGGGACGTCCACACATTTTTTGGTCGGAACAGCACCGAAAGAATCAACCCGAACAGGTCGCTCCAGTAGTACTCCGACGAAAAATGGAACAATATTTTTTTCAGCATGCTTTCATAGTGATGAGATCCGTTTCTTTCCCCGAAACCATTCAAACGGTGCTCCAAAAGTAATGGAATGAGGCCTATGCAACGTGCACCTGTTTAAATTTACAAAGAGAGAGCGCCGATACTCCTTAGCCCGGTTTCACCTCGATTTAAAGAAGCTGGCAAACAACGCCATCCTCCGGGAGGCCACATCGATTTCATATCCGTTGCTCATCACGACACTACCGGTCCTGCCTTTCACAAACGTTTTCACATGTGCTGAGTTGATAATAAACGATAAATGGACCCGGAAAAAGGTGGTCGGATCCAGGAGTTGCTCGTAAAAAAGTAAGGTCCTGGAACTGATGATCACCCTTCCATCCTTCAGATAAAACTCGGTATAGTTCCGGTCGGCTTTGCAATACAACACATCATTCTGCCGGATCACATGGATGGCATTATCCGAATTGATCAGAATATCGCTGTAGGTGTTTTGGTTGCCCGGTTCATTTCTGGATTGCAGAAAGTTGATCTGGCTGACGGTGTTCAGATGAAACGTCTCCAGCTGCTGCACGCATTTCTCGATCGCCTGTTTCAGTTCCAGTGTATTGACGGGTTTTAATAAATAGTCTATCGCACTGTATTTTATGGCACGAATGGCGTAATGGTCATAAGCTGTAATCAGAACCAGCGTTTTAATAAAAGGCCCCGCTTTTTCCAGAACATCAAAAACGGTTCCGTCCTGAATCTGGATGTCGGAAATCAGAATGTCGGGTTTGCATTGCTGGATTTCTGAAACCGAATCCTGCACATTGCCGGTGGCAGAAACAATGATGTACTGGCTCCCCAACGCCTGAATGATATCTTTCAGTAAGGATAAGCTTTGCGGCTCGTCTTCGATCAGGCTTATATTAATCGTTTTCATTGTACAGAATGGGCAAAAGAATTTCAACGATAACACCCGCAGCACCATCAGCCCGGTTGCGGACTTCAAACCGGATTTTCATGCTTTGAGAATCATTGTACAATTTAATCCGGTCCTGAATAATACTCATGGCATGTACTCCGCCCGGTTGGGAAGATTTGGGAGAACTCAATCCGGTTCCGTTGTCCTGAATGGTGCATTTCAGAAAGTCGTCGTCCATCTCATCAAATGCCACTTCCAGCAAACCTTCGTAGGGAAGAGAGCCGATCTGTCCATGCCGGATGGAATTTTCTACGAAGGGCTGAAGCATCATCGAAGGAATGTGAATCAATTCAGATGGCAGGTTTCCGGATGAGATCCGGAATGTGAACCGATTGTTAAAACGCAGCTGCTCCAGAGTGAGATAGGTACTCAGATACTGGATTTCATCTGACAAAAGGATGTTCCGGTTTTTGCTTTTATCTAGGGTGGTCCGCATTAAGGTGGAGAAATCATCCAGGTATTTCTGTGAACGGAGCACATCGTTTTTCCGGATAAACTCTTTAATGGAATTGAGAGAATTGAAAATAAAATGAGGGTCCAGCTGAGACCGTAGGGCCAGAAGTTCGAGTCGGGTGATTCGCTGCTGAATGAGATTCCGGGCTTTCTCCCTTTCCCCTTTCCGTCTGAGGAGGTACAACAATATGAGGACAACCACCAAAATGGAAGAAACGTAAAGGGAGATCTGCACCCACACATTTTCAAGAAACAGTGGTTCTTTCCGAAACCGGATTTCAAGTGTTTCGCTTTTCTGCTCGGGATTCAATGCGTTGAAGGCGGTGACCTGCAGCAAATAGTCACCCGATTTTAATTCAGAAAGTATGATGGCATTTTCGGTGGTTTTTCCGGCATATCGTTCCTTCCCGTTACGCACCAGCCGATACGAAAAATAGACCGGCTCAGGGAAACTAAAGTCGATCGTGTGGCACTCCAGTTTCAGGTTGGTTTGATCTTTGCCGAGCGTGAAGAACGTTCCGGGATTCTCAATGATGGCATCACCTGTTGAAACCTGAGAAATCCAGACCTTTTCAGGAAACGGGTTCTGGAGTTCATCAAGCCGGAAACTTGACACTCCGCTGTTCCCTGAAATATAAACCGTATCCTTCCAGATGAATACATGATTAATGAGAGAGTGTGTTAATCCGTTTTTGTAGTTGAGTACCAATTTTTTGTGTTTTCCAGGACTGGCAAATTGAAAAACAGCATAATAGGCTCTGTCTGTAATGGCATGGAGGGTTCCTTTTCCATCCAGTTCGATCTGTCGGATCCGTTCATGATTTCCCAGAATGTTGGGATAACGACAAACCAAGTTTTCGCCAATAAGTTGGAATAGGTTTCCGTCAGGATCCATGGCAAACACCTGATTTTGATATTTATAAAACCGGGTCACGGATACCGGTTTTCCATCCGGAAAAAGGATGGGCCGGATTTTCTTCGGGTTGCGGAGATTGCTGATAAAGCAGCCCTGGGTTGAAAAATAGGCCACTGTCGTGTCATTGATCAGTTCAAAGCACAGAACCTTGTTTTTCTCAATCGTATCCAAATGGATGAGTGTGTCTCCTTCTTTCTTCCACTGAATAAGACCATGAAATCCGGCACTGAGGAAAATGTTGTTTTTACGGTGTTTGAAGTCTTTTATTCCCCCACCTAAATAAATGTTTTTCCGGTTTGTACAGTTGTAGACCCCAAATTCATGGACAACCAGGAGGTCATTTCCATGTTCCAATACATTGATGACGCGGTTGAACATGTCATGTTTGTCAATGAGAACCAGTTGCTCTTTTCCTTTCTGATTCACCAAAAACGAGTTATTGGTATAGCCAAACAGAGTGAGATTCTGATTACGGAAGAAGTTGTGGATTGTGCGTTCTGATTTTCCAGGCCTTGTCTCATGCGCATTCCGGATGTGTTTGTTGCTGATGTAATACACGCCATTTGTGATGGTGGTAAACCAGATTTGGTGTAAGCGGTCTTCGAAAATATTGCCGACAATGTGTTGTTCAAGTAAGTGCCCGGATTCGGACGGAACTTTCAGATTCTGCCAGTACACCCCATTGTTTTTGCCGTACCAAAGAATGGAATCACTGTCAATACAGAGACCAGAAATCTCCGTGATTCCTGATGCTATTTTACGAATGTTGAGGGAGTTGAAATCCAGGGAATAGACCTGGTGGTGATTGTCATACAGAAGGCAACCCGGCTCGTTGAAGGTATTGAATTTTGCTTTCACACCTCTTCCGTTGCATAAGATCCGCACTTCCCGAAACCGGTTTTTTACCCACTTATCCATCACAACCCCTTTTGAGGAATGTTCCATCAGGCGGCAAAGGGTGTCGTGGTTGTAAAAAAACAGGATCAGGCTGCCTTCGGTGCGGCTTAATGTAAACGACCGGATAACCTTGAAGTCAAAGTCGGTTTCGTACGCAGTGAGATCTGAATAAACGAAAAGCGTTTTGCGGGCCGAATTGACTGTAATATTTAAAAGACTCCGGGACGAAAACAGCGCTTCGAGTTTTTTGCTTTTTGCGTGGTCTATTTTTCCATTTTTCAGCACCGAAGACTTTCCCGGATACACCTGCACATAGATTTCTCCGGTCACAGGATTTCGGAAAAAGTCCAGTGCTTCTGAATCGGCAAGGCCATCTCTTTGTGAAAAGGATTTATAGTTCTTTCCGTCGAATCGCTGGATGCCATTGGAGCTGGCGATCCACATGTAACCATCCTTGTCCTGGGTAATTCCCCAGACCGAATTGTTAATTAAACCTTTGGTGATGTTGATGTTTTGGATCCCAAACGACTGTGCCCGAACGGTGGACGAGAAAATCAGCTCCCAGCAGCATATCAGGATTAATCCATACAGTTTCATGACCAGTTGATAATTCAGGCGGGGATGATTTCTACCTGCAACATTACACAAAGCCAGACATCCGATTTACACGCCGGGATAATAAGACTACACGCCTGCACATTGAATGGTTGCGGAGAATCCTCTCCTGATACATTTGACGAAAGAAACGCACATTCGTTTCCAGGGACCTGTTGCGACACTATAAGATGAAGAATAACATTTCAATCGAATTTTGTTTTGGATGGCCGATGCAAATTGTATCCACCAAAACCGAAATCCATCGGAGTGTTCTGGTCCGCAAAAATGGAGCCTGGATTTCAAGCGTTCCGGCAGTTGGCGGGAATGGATTCGAATTCAGGAATCGAAATGTGTGCAGCCATCCACTTAAGAACAATCAATCGTTGGACATTAAAATAATCAAAGAGAAAAACCGCAGAATCCAATAAAAAAAAACAAGCCCGCCCAGAGGACGAGCTTGCCGGCAATGGGAGATTGCTGGCGGGCCGTTCCCGAAAGAACTAGCCCGCAATAATCTGTACCCCACCGCGTCAGAGGCCACTAAGGTATGGAATTATTTTGAGTTACGATTTTGAGCCGTAATCTGTCTTTGGGCTCTACAAGGCAGACCTAATGCTTTCCGGGTTAGAAGAAAGCAAAATATCAATAATACAATAATTCATCATGAGAAAATTTAAGTTGCTCATTTTAATTTTATTCAGTGCTTTTGGTCTGTTCTTTCAAGGAACAGATATTAATGCCCAGACTCCTCCTTCTCTAAATTGTCCAAATGTAACGGTGACTTTTGCCTCTTCAGCAGCATATGCACCATTAACTTCTTCAGGTACAGGAGCACCTAGGATTTGCTTACCGCAATGCAGTACAAGTGTAGCTACTTGTACCACTAGTCAGGCAACAACTATTTCGGCAACATTTAGTGGGGCAGGATTGGGAACAATCACAAACAGGGTTTGGTCAACAGAGGGCAATATTGCTATAAATGGGGCCACTAATGGAACAACAGTTTCCATCTATAGTACAGTAAGTAATACTGCCCCATTTCAGTACGGAAAAGGTAGATTGAAATTAACTTATACCAATTCTACTGGTGTTTGTGGTTGTGTAGGTTTTGTAACTTTAGATGTATTTAAAACTGTAAAACCTTTACCTACCAACAAAATCATAGGACCAACCTGTGTGTCTATTGGTGAAGACGTAGCCTATTCCATTGCCCCGGATTTTAGCCGTAATGCTTCTTTAGGAATTGGGATTGACAACAATTATAGTTGGGGTTCTGTCACTGGTTTTTCAAGTACTCCTCCAACAAATTACACTTCTGGTGACAACTCCAGTCAAACTTACCGGGTAACTTCGGCGCCTACCGGTTTACAAAGTGTTACTGTAAAGCCCGGGCATAATACAACCGCGGGTGCCCCTACAATACCGGGAACCGGGTGTAATAATCATCAAGTGACGCTGGGGCCTATTAAAAGAAAGGCTGCCGGATTCAATTTAACTGTTACTCCGGCCGTTATTTCTGGTTATACGATTGGGGGCAATACATCCAATCTGGTCACAGCTTGCATTGATGGTGGGATTACAACACCATGTACACTTTCTG
>DAIOVD010000213.1:0-6427 GCA_036759185.1 Catalimonadaceae bacterium
GTTGGTTACAGTAACACTGTAATTTCCTGTTGCTCCAACAGAAATCGATTGGGTCGTAGCACCAGTACTCCATAAGTATGAAGCGCCGGCTGCAGCTGTTAAGGAAACTGCTCCTCCCGCACAAAATATAGTTGGACCACCTGCAGTAATATTGGTTGTAAACACGGGATTATCAATCTGACTGATTGACAAATTGGTTGAACCTGTGTTGGTGGAATATCCTTCGATCACCACATAATATGTTGTATTTGGCAACACAAGTTGTTTCAGTGATGCAGCTGTTCCTGTACACAATGGACCATTGTCGTCATTTGACACAATCCAGGTACCGGCAGAGTTCAGCAAATGGATATAATTATCAAATGAGGTTCCACAGGTTGAAATCCGGATACTATCCGTACAAGGCCCGGTTGTAAACCGGAAGAAAATATCCGGCGAAGCCTGATTGTTGGTTCCCGTATAAGCATTGGTGTAACCACTGCCTCCCCCGTTGGAAATGCTGGTGGAATATGGCAATGTGGTGATAATCGGATTGGAGAAAACGTCTCCCAGTGGAGAGGTCACAGTCACACTCAGACTATTTGAATACGAAGGAGTACAATTGATCCGGGTAACAGCAGCCCTTACCAGATAGGTTCCCGGATTCAGGGTAAAGGTAGATATGGCGGAATTCGCACCACCGATATCAGACCAGCTGGTTCCGGCATTGGTGGATGATTGCCATTGAATATCAGTTCCATTGTGGCCTGTCAAAGTAAATGTAACATTGGCACCAGCGGCAAAGTTGGATGGGCCTGTAGCCGTACCACCAACAGTGGGTGTGGTACAAGGTTGTGGATTGGCAGCCTGAAGTGCCGTAAGTGCATTCACTCTTCCATATCCCAGATCATTGCTCCAGGTACCGTTTGGCTGACCAGAAACTCCTGAATTGTAAGTATACCCTCCTACTTTATCGCAGCTTGATTCCAGAATCTGACGTGCCTGAGTCATCGTCAGAGATGGATTCACTGACAGAATTAATGCCATTACTCCGGATGTATTGGGAGTTGCAGAAGAAGTTCCGTTAAAAGTGGCAAAATAATCTCCGGCAGCACCGGCAGCCGTATTATAACCCGCAGATCCTGAAATATCTGTTGCATAGATTTTCACACCTGGAGCAGCCACATCCGCACCTGTTCCATAGTTTGATCCCCACCAGGTTTCTCCATCGCAGGAAGTTGTACTTTTCCGCTGATTACACATGCTCATCGCAATCACAGAGATTACGTTGGTCAAAGTTGCCGGATAGGTATTGGCACCATTTGCATTTCCGGCAGCAAATAAAACCGGTGCACCAAGACCTCCACGGCCCTGAGTTGTTGCCCTTGTAATCGGGTCGTTAATAAGTGCAGAAGAACTTCCTCCTCCCCAGCTGTTGCTTAATACATCGGCTCCACCCTGGTTCCATGCCCAATCGATTGATGTACCAATCTGAGCATTGGTTGTAACCCAGTTTCCCGCTGTGTTGCTGTACGCAATACGAACAGGAATGATTTTACATAAGTGCGCAATACCTGCAGTTCCTAGGTTGTTGTTCCCAACAGCTGCGACAATTCCTGCACAGTTTGTACCGTGTGCATCGTTTCCGCTTGGGCCTCCGTTACTTCCCAGTCCGGTACCATCAAATCCAGGCAGCATATTAGCCAGCAAATCGGCATGATTCAGATCGACACCTTCGTCAATGATCGCAACTTTAATGGCTGAAGAACCTCTGCTGATTTCCCAGGCCGTTTGCACCTTCATATCCGCACCGGCTGTTCCGGAATACTGGATGGACGAACCTGTATTGTTTATTGACCACTGATAATTGTAGTAGGTATCATTGGGAACATAAAATGGCTTCAGCAGTTTGAGCATATCCGGCTCGGAAGTAGCGAATTTTCCGGATTCGGCAAACTGATTGGCAAGTTCAAGAGCTTTCGCAGATGATTGCTTATTAACCTGAATGAAGAATAAAAGAGGATCGTACTTATATTGTTCTTTGATGATGGCCCTGTTTCGTTTCACCATTTCCTCCATTGTCGAAAAATCACCCCGGTCACGAAGTTTGACAGCCACTATATCCTGGGCAGCTTCGAGCGTTCCATCGGAATAAACCAGAAACGGATTAGCATACTCAGTCTCAGGAAGTGCCTGAAGACGATCAATTAAAGCCAGAATTTCCTTTTCCGGAGTTCCTTTTTTCAATTCAGCCAGAACTACTTTGGGAGCAGGCATCACCATTTCTTTTGTCAAAGGACGAAGAAGTGGCTCTCCGGATAATATCCGGGCTTGTTTTTCAAATGAAATCTGACTTGAGAATTTTACCAGAATTTTCTGATCAGATAGTTCAAAGAACGTCTTTCCGTCAGGTGTGTAATGGTAGAATTTACCCGCTGCATTGCCCGCAAACGGGAGCAGAAATATGGCCAAAGCCGAAAGGCCCCGCACCAGCGACCGAAATAGTGGATTTCCTATGGAGAAAGGTTTTTGCATAAAGATGGTATTTGGTACTATTAATCGGACAATTATACAACATTTTTAAACTTCGTTCGTTCCGCTGAAGGAAAAAATTAAGGATGAATGGAGAATGCCGGGCATGAAAACACATTCTGCTAAATAGCGCCAACAATGATGACAATTGTCACGTATTCACAGGATTGTCAATTCCCACTAAAATGAATGCCGTTGATCCAACCGGGTACTTCCTCATCAGGGTAAAAAGAAAACCGTACTATATGACATCTGGTTGATTGGCAAAAACACCTCGCTACCTTGCAGATGTATGGAAGTAAAGATTTTCAAATCCGGAAAACGAATGGAATACCGGTTCTTGAACCCCCATAACACTTTACTCAGATGCAACCCGGCCGAATTTTTTCATACTTTTCTCTCCTCATTTCTCTATCAACCCGTTTTGCCATTGCTCAGGACCACAACTGGACGGGCTTTCCAACTGGCACCAACCGAAACTTCACCCATATTTCAGTACTTTCAGATTCAGTTCTTGCCATTTGTGCAGACAGTGGATCACTCGTTCGGATCAACACCGGAACATATGAAAGTGGACTGATTCAGCTTCCGCTCTATTCCCCGGTTGTATCTGTTGAAAAAATACGGATGCAAACCAATGGATGGAAACAAATGATCCTAACCCGGGACGGCCACTTATTCCGACTGCCCGAAGAATCATCAGAAGCGATAGAAGACACTCTTCCGGAGACAGTATCCAGTAATGATGACTTCAGGAAACTGATGGACTTCAACATTGGAAACAACAATGAAATCCGTTATGGCATACTCTACGGAACCGGAAAAATGCTGGGGTATAAATTTCCTTATCCCACACCCAGATTCGATATCGTTTTCTCTACCGGGAAGCCGGTTCAGGACATTTATCCGTACAACACATGGAACATAATGGCCATTGGCGACAGTGGCAAAATCTGGAAAACCGTTGGATTGGCCGACCCGTTTCAGCCCGTTCAACATTCATTGACCACCCGAAAACTCAACCATATTTTTGGCAAACACGATGCCCGTATCTGGATTGCGGGTGATTCCGGGACTGTGTTATTCAGTGAGAACAGTGGCCAGACCTGGACGAAAATACCGGTCCCCACAAACCTGAATCTGTTTGGTGGGACCATTTCAGACAGCACTGTCTGGCTTTGCGGTGAAAGCGGCACCATTCTCTACAGCACCGATGAAGGCGAGACCTGGACAGCCGACAACTCCGGCACAAGTGAAAATCTACGTGGAATAGCTGCTTCAGGACAGACGGTGTTTTGTGCCGGGGAAAAAGGCGTGATCCGGAAACTGAACCTGTTGACTGATGCAAATCAAAAGGCAAACCGTACTGAAGCTTCCATTACCATCAGACAGAACGAAATCTCGGTACAAAATTCAGGCACAACATCTGTTCAAATCAGGGTTCTCAGCCCTGAAGGAAAATCAATCCTCAACGAGCAGATCAATGGAACACAGACCCGACATTTCCGGATTTCAGGACCGGGCATTTATATGCTCCAACAGGTACCGGAAGAAGGGATTCCTTCGGTCCGCAAATTCATTGTTCTTCCCTGACAAAAAATCATAAAGAATTATTTCACATCAGGCCGGGCAGGATAATTTTTTTCTACATTGGCCCCTGTTCACATACCAGATTATTATGAGCGAAACAGCTGTAAAAAAAGCCATCGGTGGAGCCTTCGTTGTTCAACAAACGACTCCGGATCAAATCTTTATTCCGGAAGATTTCACAGAAGAACAAAAAATGATCGGAAGCACCTGCGAGGATTTTCTTGAAAAAGAAATCTATCCGAAACTGGATGAAATCGACAGTCAGAAAGATCCTGGTCTCATGCCATCGCTTATGGACAAAGCCGGCGAGCTTGGGTTGCTGGGCACTTCCGTTCCCGATGTGTATGGTGGCTTCGGAATGGACTTTAACACTTCCATGCTGGTGGCTGAAGTCATTGGAGCCGGGCACTCATTTGCTGTGGCTCTTTCGGCCCACACCGGTATCGGAACATTGCCAATTGCTTATTATGGCAACGATGAACAAAAAGCAAAATATCTTCCCAAACTCGCTACCGGCGAATGGAAAGCCTCATATTGCCTCACAGAACCTGATTCCGGTTCAGATGCCAACAGCGGTAAAACCAAGGCAGTTCTGAGTGCAGACGGAAAACAATACCTCATCACCGGACAGAAAATGTGGATCACCAACGGTGGATTTGCCGACATTTTCATCGTTTTTGCCAAAATTGAACAGGACAAAAACCTCACGGCCTTCATCATTGAAAAGAGTTTTGGGGGCATCACCATGAACGAGGAAGAGCACAAAATGGGAATCAAAGGAAGCTCCACCCGTCAGATCTTTTTCAATGATTGTCCGGTTCCGGCTGAAAACATGCTCAGCACCCGGGAAAACGGATTTAAGATTGCGGTGAACATTCTCAACATCGGACGAATCAAACTGGCTGCTGCTGCCATCGGAGCATCAAAACGTGTGGCGGCTATGAGCAGGCAATACGCAACAGAAAGGAAACAGTTTGGTGTATCCATCGGGACATTTGGCGCCATCCAGTTTAAAATGGCGGAACAGTATATCAAAGTGTACGCAAGCGAATCGGCAACCTACCGGGCCGGACAGGACATAGAAAACAAACAGCACGAGCTCATGGCTGCCGGGATGGACGATGTCCAGGCTAAGCTAAAGGGCGTGGAGAACTATGCCATCGAATGTGCGATTCTGAAAGTACATGCCTCCGAAACATTGGATTATGTAACCGATGAAGGTGTGCAGATTTATGGTGGAATGGGCTACAGTGCGGATGCTCCGATGGAACGAGCCTATCGCGACAGCCGCATAAACCGGATTTTTGAAGGAACCAATGAAATCAACCGTCTTCTGGCCGTTGGAACGCTGCTAAAAAAAGCCATGAAAGGCGAAATCGATCTGATCGGACCTGCCATGAAAGTGCAGCAGGAAATCATGTCGATACCGGATTTCGGTGCAGGAGCAGATGAAGGTTTTATGGCCGCAGAAGTGAAAAAACTGGCTCAGTTGAAAAAGGCATTTCTGATGGTATCAGGAGCTGCGGTTCAGAAACTGATGATGCGGATTGAAGAAGAGCAGGAAATCATGATGTTCCTCGCTGATATCCTGATTGAGATTTATGTTGCCGAATCAACTCTATTGCGGACAATGAAACTGGCTTCTCAAAAAGGAGAAAGTGCTGTGAACCTGGAGAAAAATGCCACCATTCTTTATCTTCATCTGGCTACAGAAAAAATTGCCTTTTCTGCCCGTCAGGCTTTGCAAAGTTTTGCCACCGGCGATGAGCTGAAAATGATGATGATGGGCCTCAAACGGTTCACCAAACAGGAACCAGTGAATGTAACCCAGTTAAGACGTGAAATTGTAAAAGCACTGTCCGTTTAAAAGGACGGAATCAAAATAGAATAAGGCCTTCCTAACCGGGTGGCCTTTTTTATTTGGATGGAGACAACTTGTAAACAACACCGTCTGCATACGACACCACAAGGATATCGTCGTTCCGGGATTTGCCAAAACAGGAAACCTGAATGGGTGGCGACTGCCTGTCAGCAAGCAGCGTATTGACTTTTGAGGATGGCTGAAAAAGCCAGATCCGCCCGGTAATAAAGTCACCGTATACATAGCCACCATTCCATTCGCTGATGGGTCCATAGTACACATAGCCGCCGGTCACAGATTTATCGCCGTTTTTCTGACTGTAACTCACAACCGGTGGCGTGGCATTGGATGGTTTGGGATCGGTCGGTTTGAAGATTGTTTCAGCTTCATAATACCGCCAGCCGTAGTTGTTTCCGGATTCGATGATGTCGATTTCTTCCACTGCATTCTGGCCGACATCGCCGC
>DAIOVD010000214.1:0-6319 GCA_036759185.1 Catalimonadaceae bacterium
CCAGACCCTTTCTCTTAATACAGACTGCCAGCAAATAACCGGGCATACTGCATATGCTACGCAAAATTTGCCACCTGCCTTTTGCGGTGGCTTCAGTTCAACAGCCGCCAAGGATGTTTATTATTCGTTTACAGCAAATACCCCAACCGATTCCTTTATTGTTCAGGGCTTAGGTGGCTTTGATCCTGTTCTGCAAATCTATTCCGGAACTTGTGGTGCCCTTACCAATGTCCGATGTTCCTACACACCATCAGCAGACAATCTGGAGAAGATTTCACCCGGAAATCTCGTTCCTGGGCAAGCCTATTTCCTGCGTGTATATGGTAAGGATGGAGCCGATGGTTCATTTACCATTTGTGGAAAATCGTCCAGTCTGCTGGCTCCTCCCAACAATGAATGCATTAATGCCCAGGTACTTCCTTTAAGTACGGTAAATGCGGCGGTTCCGGGGACAACAAATGGTGCCACGGAATCTACCCCCGCCATTTCATGCAATGGAAATACCAGTACTTCCGCCAACGACGTCTGGTATAAATTTGTAGCCCAGAATGCATACGATTCGGTGGTGGTAAAGAGCAATGGATTTATCAATCCCGTGGTTGAAATGTATTCAGGCACCTGTTCCAATCTCAACACGATTTCCTGTTCAGACAGAGGAGGGGTTTCTTCCTGGGAAAGGGTAACAACAGGCGATCTGGTGCCCGGGACCACCTACTATGTTCGGGTCTATGCGTTTGGTACAACATCGGGTACTTTTACCATATGTGCAAAAACGCCACCCCCCTCAACGCCCGTGGTTAATGATGAAAGTTGTGATGCGATCGGACTCACTTTATCATCCAGTTGCATCAATCAGGTATTCAGCAACACGGGTGCCACTCAATCCAAAGAACCCATAAACTGTCAGCCAAATGGCTTGTCTTCGGGCGCTGCCGATGTCTGGTTTAAATATGAATTCCAAACACATTACGATACGGTCATTGTTTCTCCGATCGGAGATTTTAACCCGGTAGTTGAAGTTTTTGACAGTTATGGATTCTGTAACCAGATTTATTCTGAACGCTGCTCCGATGGTATAGATCCTCAGGCAGTTGAAAAAGTTCATACCTTAGGGTTAAATAACAGTACGGTCTACATAAGAGTGTATGGTTTTAATGGCGCTGCAGGAAGTTTCAATATCTGTTTAAAGAAAGCCGATCCATCGGTCCTATATGATGCCTGTGCCTCAGCCAAACTTATCAGTGTTGGTGCCGGTTGTTCACCTGAGGTTGGAAGTACCCAAAGCGCAACACCAAGCACTGGTCTGGCTTCGTGTAAGGGAATTCCGGACGATGATGTGTGGTACAAATTTGATCCGGCTGGAGCGTCGACATTGGTTTTTCGGTTAACCTGCGAGCCTGGTTTTGACGGGGCAATGCAGATTTATTCCGGTTCCTGCGCCGGTCTCACTCCAATGGCCTGCATCAACCGCACCGGAGCCGGTATTCAGGAAGATACTGTTTTGGTGGTGCCCAATCTGGTGCTGGATTATTATGTGCGCATTTACCACGCGGGTGCCGGTGCTGGAACCGGTGGCTTTTCATTGTGTGTAACCCAGGCTTCAGCCCCATCCAATAACAATTGCAACAATGCTTTTGTCCTTCAGAATGGGACCAATGTGTGCTCGCCTGTGAACTCCACACTTTACGGTGCATCACAAAGCAACGCACCCACCAGTTGCGGCGGCCGAACTTCTTCTGTTGCCAACGATGTCTGGTATTTATTTACGGTGACGTCTCCAACCATGGAAATCAGCATCCGGCCAAAAGGTGGAATTGACCCGGTGATACAGGTGTTCAATGGGGGATGCATTACCAATACGCCAAGGGCATGTAAGGATGATAGCACAGCGGGAAGAGGAGAAACTTTGATTCTCACCAACATGACCGTGGGCAACAGCCATTATTTCCGGGTGTACAGCCATGGCCAGGCGTCTGCTTTTGGCGACTTTACCGTTTGCGTGAAGAATGGAACGGCTCCCTGTTCTACCCAGGCAGGGACACCCACCACTTCTACATCTTCCATTGTTAACAATGGAAGATTAATTCTAAACATAAACGGACAAACCCAGGGTGCCAATGTGCAATGGCAGGTGTCGTACAACAACGGCGCCAGTTATTCCAATCTGGGTGTTGCTGATCCAATATTGCCGGATACGTTTACTTTGGCAATTTCCGGAACGCAGAATGTTTTGGTGAAAGCCCAGGTTTCTGCTTCCAATTGTATTCCAGCATCAACCACAGTTATGTCAATTGCGGTTCGTTGCGCCACAGTATTTACCCAACCGATTGCCGCTTCTGCAGGAAACTATATTTCCAATTTCACCCTCCATACGCTGAGTAAAAGTAGTACACCTCTATGGAGAAATGGATCCTACGAAGCGTTCACGACCACTTCCGTTGATCTTTGCAAGGGAGTTTCATATCCGGTCACCATTACACATGAACCAGCCTCTGCCTCGTTGACACGGGTTCTCTGGATGGACCTTAACAACGATGGCGACTTTTCTGATCAGAATGAACTCATCATTCCGCCCAATACTGGTTCAGGAACTCTTTCAGATCAGATTTTGATTCCGGTTTCAGCCCCTGCAGTTGGAAACATCCGGGTTCGGGTTTTGGTGTATGATGCCGGAACTTCCACTCCCAATCCGGATCCTTGTTTTGCCGGACCTTATCAATCGGGTGAAATAGAGGAATATACAGTGATCCTTACAAATCCTGTGGTTGCTTCTGCCGGAGCTGATAAAATTGTGTGTTCAGGAGGCACAAATCTTGCTGGTTCTTCCCCTTCTCCGGGTTTTGGCGTGTGGTCTGTGGTTTCGGGGCCTGCTGTGGTTGTTTCTTCCGGAAATGCGAACTCGCCGGTAACAGGAATTGGCCTTGTTCCGAGTGTGTTGGTTTGGAAAGTGACCAGCGGTCCCTGTGTTTCTACCGATACAATTGAAATAAAACGTGAAATCAAAACTTTGGCCCTACGAAACGATACGACCATTTGTGAGGACGACAGCCTTCTACTTGATGCAGGTGCTGGATATGCAGGATATCAGTGGGTAAATGGCAACACGAATTCATCCATAACGGTTTATGATCAAGGTACATATTGGGTGCAGGTTACGACGATTAACAACTGCATTTTCAGAGATTCTGTGCAGGTCAATGAACAGATTTGCACCCGAGTTTCGAATTCAGAGCTGGGAATTTCAGATATTGAGATCTATCCAAATCCTTCATCCGGTTTAATTATTGTGAAGTCCGGACAGTCCGGGGTTCATGTTATCCGTATATCAGATGCTCTTGGTCGCAAAGTTTTTGAAACGCGATTGAATTCGGTGGATGAGTTGGGGTCATTAAATATGGTCCTGCCATCCGGGTTGAAAGGTCTTTTCCATATGGAAGTTTGCAGTAACTCGAAGAAGTGGATCAGAAAACTGTGGGTCCAGTAATGGTCTGTTTGGCGCCTGAGATTTACTGATTTTTTGAAAATCCTGCCTTCTGGTTTTTTAGATCCCAACGCTCCTGGGTCTTGGTTTTGCACCGGGGTGGGCGTTTATTGATACGAAAGACCGATGGTAAATCTCATGCAGGCGGGGAACAAGTCGAATCATGAGAGCAATCCTCGGGAATTGCTGCACTAATTATTAGAATATTTTTTCGAATTCAACTCGTTGATTAAGAGATTGTTGTTGAGTTATTTGAAAATTTTTCAAATAAAAAATCAGGTGTGGTGAAACTTTTTGAATTGGATTCCGAACACGGTCGTGTTACGCCATACTCTCTCTGGCGAACTTGTCTAATTATGAAAAGTTAACCGCGGTCTGGCCGCAACCGGTCTTATGTCCAGAAACAAATATAGAATCCGAAACCACAATCTGATTGTCAGAGCGACTCCTCTGGCTGGCTTTACTTCTGCTATTATCAACACGACTATTTTTGTTGCTGGTACTCTGACCGGCCTCATATCTCCTCAGGTGTTGATTCTTGGCGAACCACTGAATTCCCTGGAAGTAATCTTTTTCTCAATCTGTACCGGAATCCTTGCCGGAATCTGGTTGCTTGCTTTAGGAAAGATTTCCCGCCGTTGGGCATGGGAGGCATTTCAGATTTCGTTGGGTGTAGGTTTTATCGTGTTGATTACCAATCCTTTTCTCTATGGTCCAACCATTCCGTTTGGAATGTCGTTGATCCTGATTTTGATGCACCTGGTGCCATTCACTTTAATTTTTCTTTTCTTTCAGAGGCAGGCCATAGCCCGGGCTGTTTAAGGCTTCATCAAAACATAATAGCCCATTCGGTTTATTCAACATCTGAAGTGCATTACTTTTGAGGAAGACATTGAAGTTAGGATTCCATGGCCAGTTTAAACCCGCACTGGTAATCCAATTTATTTCTGTACGGCATTTGTCCTTGCGGGGAATTATCCCGATTTTTGCGGCCTCAAACAGAATTCAACAAATTTTAACTTTCTGAATTACAAAGAAATGGCAACAAATCGCACCTTCACGATGATCAAACCGGATGCATTTGCAGATGGAAATTCCGGCGCTATCCTCGCAATGATTGAAAAAGCTGGCTTTAAACTGATCGCCGCCAAAGTCACCAAACTTACCTCTGAAACTGCCGGTAAATTTTATGCTGTTCACAGCGAACGCCCTTTTTATGCTGACCTGTGTGCGTACATGAGTCAGGGTCCGATCATCGCCGCAATTCTTGAAAAAGACAATGCCGTGGCTGATTTCCGTACCCTTATCGGAGCAACCAATCCAGCCAATGCGGCAGACGGTACCATTCGTAAAATCTTTGCCAAAAGCATCGAAGCCAATGCGGTCCATGGTTCTGATTCAGATGAAAATGCAGCCATTGAAGGTTCATTTTTCTTCTCTGAACTGGAGAGAATCTAGTCTTTCTAAACAAAGGAAATCCCAACCGGTTTTCCCCTTAAAGAACCAGAAACACGTGCCGGGTCTCTTTCCTGGCACGTGTTTCGTATTTTCAAACCAATAAAACATGGCACGCCGAATTGTTGAAACCTTGCTTCCGGCTCCTCTGGATGAACTGAATCCAAAGGAGTTTATCATCATAAAAGGAGCGAAGGCGCACAATCTCAAAGGTTTGTCGGTTGCCCTGCCCCGCAACAAACTGGTGGTGATCACCGGTCTTTCCGGTTCAGGAAAATCATCCCTGGCCTTTGATACTCTTTTTGCTGAAGGCCAGCGAATGTATGTAGAAACTCTTTCCAGTTATGCCCGGCAGTTTGTAGGCCGCATGGAGAAACCCGATGTGGAATACATCCGCGGTGTGTCGCCCGCCATTGCCATTGAGCAAAAGGTAAGCAACAAAAACCCTCGCTCGACAGTTGGAACGAGCACCGAAATCTACGATTACCTCAAACTGTTTTTTGCCCGGATCGGGAAAACCATTTCCCCTACGACAGGTCTGGAAGTGAAGAGGGAAACCGTGAGCGATGTGGTTAATTATCTCAATGCCCTGGCTGCTGGTTGCAAAGCCATGATTCTTTGTCCGCTCAAAATCAGAGCTGACCGAACGCTGAGAACTGAGGTTCAGATTCTCCTTTCCAAAGGATATCCCCGTTTGGTGGTCGGAGAAGAAGTGACCTTCACGGAAGAATTTCTGGCCACGCTACCGGAAGAAGGAAAGGGTAAAAAGAAGGTGGAGAAAACCACTGAAGATGTTTACATCCTGATCGACAGGGCTGTGATCAACCACACCGAAGAAGAAACATTCCGTCTTGCCGACTCTGTTCAGACAGCATTTTTTGAAGGCGAAGGCTATCTGCAGATCTGGCACGACGGGAACAAAAAAATATTCTCTGACCGCTTTGAGTCAGACGGTATCAGTTTTGAGGAGCCTTCGATCAATCTGTTCAGTTTCAATAATTCATACGGTGCCTGTAAAACCTGTGATGGTTTTGGTAACGTATTGGGCATTGATCCGAATCTGGTTTTTCCGGATCCGAATCTGTCTGTTTTTGAAGGGGCCATTTCACCCTGGAATTCCGAAAACCTGCGGAAAGAATGGCTGCAACCCTTGTTGCGAAACGGGATCATGTTCGATTTCCCGATTCACCGTCCGTACTACCAGCTGTCGGAAGACGAACGTCGTTTGCTGTGGACAGGCAATAGTCAGTTTGCCGGACTCGATACCTATTTCAAATACCTGGAGTCGAACTCGTATAAAATTCAGTACCGTGTTCAATTGAGCCGGTACCGTGGAAAAACTACCTGCCCCGATTGCAAAGGAAGCCGTCTTCGGAAAGACGC
>DAIOVD010000215.1:0-4294 GCA_036759185.1 Catalimonadaceae bacterium
GTCTGTCCGTTACAAATTGTCAAGATGTATTGTCGTTATATAATTACCGCTAACGAGCCGCTTTACGCAACTCACTTCCCCACACTTGCGTATATATCCCAAATCCGGCTGGTTTACGCAAGTCTGGATTTGTCATATTTGGAATTGTCGGTCAGTGAATTCCCAAATCAAACCTTCCGTTTCTAAAACACCAAATTTTCGCTTCCCATATTTTTAGTGTTCAATTTAGAAAGTTCAAACTTCAAAGATTTAGGGTAGAACTGCTTACAAAAGGAACTGTCCCACAAAGGCAAGAGGAAAGAGTAGTTCAACATCGCACGTTCAAAATTCAAAGAATTCGCCTATTGTTTGGCCTTTGTCTGTCAAAACGTCTCTGGCTGCCTAGAAATGAGGTTTTTCATCAATCGGGGCTTTTAGCAGTACCCAATCAGCTCTTACAGATCCCAGA
Source organism: Catalimonadaceae bacterium (assembly GCA_036759185.1). GTDB lineage: Bacteria > Bacteroidota > Bacteroidia > Cytophagales > Flexibacteraceae > CAMDMI01. The sequence continues at coordinate 449 of DAIOVD010000215.1, forward strand.
TCTACAGCCCCCAATCCTCCTACGGCAGATCAGGATTCTATGCAGACAATTATCTCCACATGCCAGACAATTATTTCCACTACGGTAATATTTATCTCCGGGTCGCAGATAATTATCTCCGGGTCGGAGACATTTATGGCCAGGTCGGAGACAATTATTGGCGGGGTGTCTGCAATTGTCGGGGGCTTGCCGACATCAATTGGGTACCGGAGACATTTGTAGGCAGGCCAAAAATAATTGTCAGCAGTTGGCAGCCAATTATCGGCGGTCCGGCCATAATTGTCGGAGGAATAGCCACAATTATCGGAGGGTTGGCCATAATTGTCGGAGGACGGCTGATAATTGAAGGAGGTCTGCACATAATCATCTGCGGGTGCGCAATAACGGAAGGTGGGTGGCCAATAGTTGTTTGAGGCCCTGCAATCTTTCCTTTTATTTCCCTTGCCTTTCTTCTTGCTTCGTGCATAAGTTCCGGAGTTGCGTTGTCCCGTGCTGAACGTCTAACAGATCAGAGTGAAAATCGCCAGGCAGTTGCCATGCGTAGGTATATGAGTTGATTTTCAGTATTTTGACTTCCGTAAGCGTGTTCTGTTTTCGTTCATATGCATAGCTGACAGCATGGTACATACAAAATGATTTGGTACAGGTATAAAGTAGACACTAAATCAGGTTCTCCTACCTTTAAGGACTCCCCTTGCTCCGTCGATCCTGTTCATTCTTCCTCGACGAGGTAAATATTGGTTCTATCTGTTTCCGGTAACTACGTATATATTACACTCATTTACAAGGTATTCCAGATTTCGAATGAATGAACGTTCGTTTGATTAGCTGGAAATAATTCGTTTTTTTTATAGTCGCTATTGCATTGTATTATCCTACTTCCTTATCATTGTGCCAAATTAAAACCCCCTTTTGTTATGAAAAGAGATTTTGTAATGGTTAAGGACCTTGACTTACAAATGCAACTGAACAAGTTTTATGCAGAGTTAAAACTTATTGGTGCAAGTCTTGGACTCACTCCCGAAGAAATAGAACAGACAGGAAGAGATGCTGCCGCATTTTCGTATGTTCTAACGGCTCAGCATTCTTCGAATGAGTACGTAAAAATAGTCACTGCCTTTAAAAACGACATCAAAGCCGGAATTGGAGGTGCCCCAAAGGAATTCCCGGTATTTACAATTGGGGCGGATGCCATAAATGTACCCGATGGCATTGTTTCCCGCTTCCGGGCCCTGGCGGCTAAAATCAAAGCATCTGCCAACTATACCGATGCAATCGGCCTGCAGCTTGGTATCGTGGGTGTGGATGTACCAGACGAAAATCCTGATACAGCCAAGCCATTGATCGGAGGTCTCAGCATTGTGGCCTCACAGGTGACCCTGAAATGGAAAAAAGGTTCCTTCGATGGCATCCGTGTTTTCAAGAAGGTTGACGGTGGCGAATTTAACCTGACAGGTTTTAGCATCAGTCCTCCTTACACCGATCGTGCTCCTATTCCATCCAGTCCCCAGGTTTGGTCTTATATGATCCAATATATTGTTGATGACGATGAAGTGGGTCAGCTAAGCGATCCGGCTTCTATTACGGTTTCCTCTAACATTGCTTCTGCGTCGTAGGGCATTCCGGAAACAAATTCAAATCAACATCAAACGAAAAGGCCGTCCTGCAAAGGGCGGCCTTTTTTATTTGGATTTAACGGTGTGGCTCTTATTCTGATTTAGTGCAAAAGCACAGATTTGTGATTCAAACTCCAATATGGTGGATCAGCCGCTAATGGAGGGTTACAAATCCTCCTCATCTGCATTCGGGATGGGAAATCCCGAAGAGCTAAGGGGCCGGATTTTCAGGATTCAGTAAATCGAATAATACGGGTATTCGTTGATCCAGTGAAAGCCCCGGCGGATCAGGGGGTAGTCCTGGATCCCGGTTTTTGTGCAATGCATCCGGATCGAATCGGCCCCCATTTCACCCGAAAGGGTCAGTTCATTCGGACCTGGCTGATCGTATGTAAAACGCATCAAAGCTTGTTCCTTCGTGAGGCTTTCGAGGTTGAGGGTGTGCCGGTTTGTATCAATCCGGCTTTTGAAATCAAGGACGGTACCGTCATGGAAAAAGATCCGGGCCATTCGGTTCTCAAGAATCAAGCGGTCCCAAGTAGCCGGTTGGCGTGAACGGATGGCCACAGTGTCCTGGTTGCAGATGGTGTATTGAACCGGGTAGCAACCTACCAGCGTGGTGTCCTTCCTGTCCGGAAACAGATACCCACCGAGAAGAATGTTGGCCGGAGCCCCAAGAATGAGGAGCGTTTTTAAAAAAAGCCGCCCTCTCCGCATCCAGTTTTCCGGCAAGACCATGGGCTCCCCCTGCAACCGGTAGGGTTTCTGCTGAAAGAACAATCCGTACAGTCCTTTCAGATCCGGCACAAGAATAAACACCGAAATCATCACCAGATGGAACGAAAACAGCTTGACAGGAACGTCATAGCTAAGGTTGAGCATGAACACATTGGACATCGCCGCAATGGTAATAATGCAACCCAACGATTTCGTTTTTCGGAACAAAAGACATATTCCTCCGAAAATTTCCCCCAGGCCTGTAAACGCACAATAGAGAGGGGAATACCCCATGAAAAACCACAGTAGATCCATGGGTGAGAGATCGCCGGTTTTTCTCTCCAGATCCATAAGCCGGGGAAGTAAGAACTGGCTTTCATGGAACTTTGAAAAGCCATACAGCAACAGATAGAGGCCAACAAAATAGCGGCAATACAGAATTGTGAGTTTATAAAAGCGGGTGAAGAATTCGGTTTTCCGGATTGTAAAGTGAACAATAACTGACAGGATTAAGGCCAGGCTTGTCATGGTTGCCAGCATGGCATAGTTGTAGCGGGCATCGCCACTTCCCCTTGTCTGGATCTGACTGTGCAGGTCAGTTTCATTCCAGAACATCCAACTGAAGCCCCGATTGATAAAATCCAGGCCCCATTGGTAGGCATCCAAAAACCGGCTGCTGACCGGCATTTCGGTCAGAGGAAATGGAAACATACACAGCCACAGATATATCAACAGGGCGGTGAAAACGATTCCCTGTTTCTTTGGTTGATTGGCGGGAAATTGATTCATATGCCTGGCTTTTTTTTGGCATTTTTTATTGATGATGCAATAACAAGCAAAGTTCTCCGGTTTTGCAAGTTTTCAGGTTGAACTGATTTTTGATTGTTTGAGAGAGATTTCTTTACCTTTATCCAAATAAAAAATTGACAGAACCTATGATCAGGATTGTTTTGCTTGCCGTATTTGTGTGTGTGTTTTCATTTCCTGCCATTTGTGACGACCCTCCCGGATTCAATCCTGGAGACGAGCAACCGATTCCCATTGACGGAGGCGTGTTGGTTTTACTGGCATCCGGTGCCGCCTATGGCCTAAAGAAAATACGGGACCAACGTTCAAAAAGTGACTCATCGGATTCCGTAGAGGAGGATCAAAACGGGAAATGAATGGTTTCTGTTTAGGCGCAACCTGTTCTCTCACCAACTGATCGTTTCTCCCGGTTCGTGGGGAGGGTTATTGATTTGTGATTAGTGGTTATTGGTTGGGGCTGCTTTTTTGGGTTAACTGACTGTTTAATGATGAGTTATGAATGATAAATGATGAATGGAATACAATGAACGCACCTGGGTTTGAGTGCTGTTCAGCTTTTAACCTTTCATTTGTTTTGAGCCTTCGGCTCCCTTTGAGTTTTGACCTTTGACTATAGGACTTTCAGATGTCATCAATTCTGCTCTACCTGAATACTGATTTGGCGCTCCAGGCGCCACGTTCCGCCTGATTACTGAATCCTGATTAC
>DAIOVD010000215.1:4394-6244 GCA_036759185.1 Catalimonadaceae bacterium
CCTGATTACTGAATCCTGATTACCCAAATCTCCATTTACCCTTGAATCGCCCTGCATTCTATTATTTATAACTTGGCGCTGATGGCGCCACTGTAAGCTTCACTTTTCCATCTTTCCCAACAATCGCAAGGTATGTTTCAGCGATTGGTTGTTTTTCCAGCTGAAGTGGCCCGGAATCACAAACCGGGCATCCGGATATTTTCGGATCAGTTTTCTCATGGTCGGATCCCATTCTTTGACATTGGCATCGGCCACATTGCCCAGACTTTGGTTCTCCGTGCTTTTCACCAGACAGCCACCGTATAAAACCCGGAACCTGTCAAACCAAACAACAATGTTGTCAGCCGTGTGCCCTTTTCCGGGATAGTATGTGTGAAACCGGTAGCCCCCGACATTGAAGACCGTGTCTTTTTCGAAAATACGGTCCGATAAAGGTTCCTTGCGTTCAATACACAGTTTATGAGTTTGCCGGGAAGTGTAGGTCGGGATTCCTTTGGATTGGTAGTAAACCAAACCTGCTGTCCGGTCGCTGTGAAAATGGGTGGCCATGGCCATCACCACCTTCTTTTGATGCCGGGCCCAAATGCTGTCGAGCAATGGCTGAAACTGTGTGGTGTCCCAGGGAGTGTCGATCAGAACGACACCATCCTTCGTCACCACATACATACTATTGGAAGGGAAGAGGCTGCCGTTGAATTCATTGAATGTGGTGTAGACATAGAACTGATCAGTGAGGTGCGATATGATCAGCTTTGGTTTCGGACTGGCTTTCGGTGTGGCATGGTTTTGCAGAAATTGATCCAGTGGTTTCGTTTCGTACTGACTGTCTTCGGCCGGATACCGCAGGGAACTTTTCAGGTTCGAATCCTGGTGGGCCAGTTGCCAGATCAGACTTTCTCCACAAGGAAGAATGGCCGGTTGCGATTGGAATAGTTTGTCCTTGTACGCATCCTTCGCATGGATGATATTCCAACCCTCAGACTTCAGTGCTGTGATCAGATCGTCCAGAAACAGGGCATTGAGAAGAGAGTGGTGAAGTAAGAGGGTATGAGGAACCGACCGTTTGTTCAATATTCGGGAAAGGGAGTCGTAGTAGCCGGCCCTGTTCAGGATATGGCGGAGGTAATAGTCTTTATATGCGGAGACGTCGGTTTTTGGGTCTTTTTTCAGGACGTCCGACATCCGGGAGTCGATGTACCAATCCGATGCATCGATGGTGACATATCCGTTTTGGTAACCAAGATTCCGGAGTTGTGCCCGCATAGAATCCCGTTTGGGGATGCTGTTTCCTTCTTTCAGATAGGGAAAGCGGAACAGTCGGGTGAATTTGGAATAGTGGCGGATCAGACTGTCACCCTTTTGGAAATCACGGATAAAGGACGGAACTGTTACCGATTTGGAATGATAATATGGATGCGAATAGGAATGGTTGCAGATCAGGTGGTTGCGACCATCCCAGGACGTGAGCAGCTTCTTTCCGTTTTCGTCATCCACACGCATCCCGCATACAAAAAGGGCAGCCTGCACCTTGTGTTTATCCAGTGCCGTCAGAATCCGGTCGTTTCGTTCTTCCCACGAAAGCAAAGGCGTCGGGTAGGTGTTGGGGTCATCCAGGGTAATGGACAATTGCTTCTGCCCATAACAAACATGGGTGATCATCGCCAGTGCGAAACAGGTGAGAAAGCATATTTTCCTGGTGTTCATTTCGGAGATACCCGGGTAGTGAAAAGAAGTGGTGTGTCCTGAAAACAGCCTTTGATTGAAAGAATCCGAAAAGCACCCGATGGTCGCAATTCAGGTTCATGACAACCCATCCAGGTGTTTCAGGCTTTGCAATAATACGGTGGAAT
>DAIOVD010000216.1:0-2022 GCA_036759185.1 Catalimonadaceae bacterium
CCAAAAAAGAAAAAGTCCCGTCAAAGACGAGACTTTTTCTGATCATTAACTAAACCTTTTTCAATAATGCTAACTTCGAATCTTTAATATCTCTGTTGCATTATCCAAAAACCACGGGTCAAAAGTGGGGGCTGCCGATCGATTACGAGCATCGCATTTCGGCACAATCCTGACATAGGTGCCCGACTTGCCATAAAACCCTGAAAACAAGGGAATTTCGGGATAATCAGCCTAAAAGCGCCGAATTCCAGGGAAATATACCTCCCGTGTGGATCAGTAAAATCCTTGATTCTTCTTTGAAATATCCTTTTCCGGCTAAATCTGACACCGCAAAAAATGCCTTGCCGCTGTAAATGGGTTCAACCGGAAACTTTCTTTCATCCAAAACCTCCCGGCAAAACGATTTTAATCTGTCAGAAGTCCGGGCATAACCACCCTCGTGATACATATCGATCCACTCAATCGGAACCGAACTCCGAAAACCAGATGCCCGGAGCAACCAGTCTGATTCTACTTTCAGTCCGCCATTTGATTTCAATACCTCTACAGCCAACAGACGGGTATCCTTTTTGAGTCCAGCCGAAAAGCCAGAAACCGTTCCGGCCGAAGCAGCAGGTAAAATGACGGTATCGAACATCGCCTCATCTGAGATCTGCCTTGCCCAATCTGCGACCGATCGGATGGAGACAGGAGACGATCCGCCCAATGGAACCCATACTTTATTCTCAGTCACCGCCATCTGTGTATTTTCGTTCTCCGATTTCTGGTGCATTTCTCTGTATGCAGTCCTGCTAACCGGAAGAAGGACGGCACCCCATTCTTTCATTTTCAATACAGCCGGATTTTCTTTCCATTCATGCTCTTCGCCCCGAATGAAAAAATAAGCCTTCTGTTTTAATTCGGAAGCCGCAAACGCCAACGCAATCAAGTGATTGGAATAGGGTCCGCCCATGGATATGAATCCATCCCGATTGTCCATGGCGGCCTTTTCGAGAAACGGTTTGAGCTTATACCATTTGTTGCCCTGCACCCAGGGGTGGATGAGATCGGCCCGGAGAACGGTTACCTGAATGCGGGCTTTCGAAAATTCAGGACGGTTCCATTCCTGAAAAATGAGTGGAGGATTGGTTTGGAATATGGTTTCCGGATTCACTGAATGGAATGTTGAAAAAAATCTGTCTTTTCCTTTTTGGGAACAAAATAAAATCGGGCAAATTGCCGGGGCTAAACTAAAGGATTTACAACATTGAAAGAAGAAGCCATTTACACACTGGCCTTAAACTCCATTCCGGGAATCGGGAATGTGTTGCTCAAGCAACTGGTTGCTTATTCCGGCTCGCCATCGGAAGCATTCAAAGCCTCAAAAAAACTGCTGACCAAAATTCCGGGCATCGGGCCATCTCTGATTTCCAGTCTGGAGTCAGAGAAAAAAGAAGCGATGCTCAAAGCAGAGAAAGAAGCGGAGGCACTCGAAAAAGAAGGTGGATTTATGGTTCACTATCTGGAACAGGACTACCCCGTCCGTTTGAAAGGCATTCCGGATGCTCCGCCGGTTTTATTCGGGAAAGGTCATTTTCATTTTGAAGCACAACACACACTTGCCATAGTGGGCACTCGTCAGGCCACTGCCTACGGTAAACAGGCCATTGAATCGTTTCTGGAAGAACTGCAGCCCTACAAACCGGTAATTGTAAGCGGACTGGCTTACGGAATTGACATTGCAGCACATAAAACCGCACTTCAGTTGGGTATGGAAACATGGGGTGTGATGGCGACCGGGATCGATCAGGTCTACCCTTCTTCGCACAAATCAACGGTTCAGTCCATGTTGTCGAATGGCGGGGTTCTCACAGAAAATCCATTGAAAACCAAACCGGATGCACCACGGTTTCCTGCACGTAACCGTATTATTGCCGGGCTTGCCGATGCCATCTGGGTGGTCGAAGCAATGGATAAAGGCGGTGCCCTGATCACTGCCCATCTCGGTTCGGATTATTTCCGGGATGTATTCGCTTTACCCGG
>DAIOVD010000216.1:2122-6240 GCA_036759185.1 Catalimonadaceae bacterium
GAAATTGCCTGGCGAACACAGATTCCGATCAATCAACTGGCATCGATTCTCCTCAACCTTGAATTTCAGGGAATGGTAAAATCTCTTCCCGGGAAACGTTTTGGTCCGATGGTCTGAAAAATCCATTTACGGCTCGTAGATTTGTGTCGCGAACCAATCAGAGCGTGGCCGAAAATTACTATCAGATACTTGGGGTGGGAATCCGGGCCACACCGGAAGAAATCAAATCGGCTTATAAACGGCTGGCGTTGAAGCATCATCCCGATGTAAACCAGGGTTCAAAACAACACGAAGAGCTTTTTAAACAAGTACTGGAAGCGTATCAAACGTTGTCAGATCCGGCTAAAAAAGACCTCTATGATCTGCGCTTGTTCTACAAAGTTTACCAGGGAAATCAATCATCTGCTCAGAATTCCGCACCGGATCCTGCGTACCGGGGTGTTCCTAAAACAAGAAGGGAGAAAGAAAGGGAAGAATATTTCAGAAGGCGTCCGGAAAGAGAAGCCTACCGGAAATACACCGGGCCGCCAATCCGAGAAAGAGTGACGCTGCATTCCTTTGCGCTCACACTCCTGGTAATTGGCTCCTTCGTAATGTTGTTTTTGTGGCTTGGGAATATGATGAACCGTCACACAGCCAAAGAGCATTTATCGAGAGGCGATTTTGGTGCAGCCCTTGAATTTGACGACACCTATGGAGAAGCTTATTTTGCCCGTTACCAGTACCTGAAAAAAATCACAACCAATCTCCCTGTGCTGATGAGGGATCTCAATAATGCCATTCGGTATGGGGAGGAACCCAGATCGGAATGGTATATTGAACGGGCTGCCGTGTATTTCAAAATGGACAGCCTGGATAAAACAAAACAGGACCTGATGACGGCACGTTTCATCAATCCGGCTTCTGATACAGCAGCTTTTTATCTGGGTGATTTATTTTCGGATGTTCTCCAAAATAAACAAAAGGCCCTCTCCTACTACGATACCACCATTCAGATCAATCCGAAGTTTTATCCGGCCCGGTATGGCAAAGCTTTTATGTTGTTTCAGTTGAAGCGTTTACCTCAAGCCTTGTCTGCATTCAACGACTGTATGAAAATGGCTCCTGAAGATAAGAGATTGTATTATTACCGTGGTTCCATTTCCCTGGCACTGGGAGACAGTGTTGCCGCCTGCACCGATCTTGACCAGTCGCTCACCATGGGCATGGATGAAGCGAAACCTTTGGTCGATTCTTATTGCAGCAAGGTATCAATCCGGTACCAACCTTAATCAGCCAGCATCTCCGAAACCTTATCAAAAACAGTCTGGGCAGAAATCTGTTTGAGACAATCATTACTGGAACAAACTGAGTAGTTCCGGCCGTCGTAGCATGGACGGCAATGCAGATTTTCTCCGCCCCAGATCCAGGCCGAACGGGTTTGGAGACTTGCTTTTTCATGGGGAATGGTGGGTCCGAATAATCCCAGAACCGGGCAGTTAGCCAGATCGGCAAGATGAAGCGGGCCGCTGTCATGAGTAATTAACAGGTCCGCAGTTCTCAGAAGTGCGATGAAGTCATTCAAACCTGCCTTACCAATGTAATTCTGGTATTCGATTCCTTCAAAATGCTCCAGCACCCAAAGATCAGATGGAGCACCGGTGAGGATCAGTTCATATCCATTTCGTGTCAGAAGAACGGCCAGCTCTTTATAACGGCTTACAGGCCATCTTCGGAGATCATCATCACGAAGAATGTTTTTCGCTCCGCCACACGACAAGGCAATCCTCTTTTTCCGATTGTTCGTTCCCGACACCTGCAATTCAAAATCAGGATTCCGGTAACTGAAAGCCGGGTACTGCAGGTCGAACTGAAAGGGACCGTCAGAATTTTCGAACGTCTGAACATAATCCCAGGAATGATGGCGGCCGGGAATGGGGTTCTGCCGTTTCGCCGGATTCCGTTCAAAGCGATCCGTCCGTTTGGACGTTGCCGGAAGCAGGAGCAATTTGTACAGATTGCTGTAGTAGAAATAGAGGGTTCGGTCGAAGTTCCGGAAGCCGAGTTTCTTCCAGACGGAAAGAATGGTTGAAATCCGGGCGAATGGTGACCCGGTCATCAGACTTTTCTCATCCACTTCCAGCACCTCATCAATGTCTTTGAACTGCCGAAGCATAGGCGCCACCTGAGTTCCGCAAAGCCATGTAATGCGGGCGTCCGGATGCTTTTTCCGGATGTGCGCAACCAAAGGAAGGCACATCACCACATCTCCGATTGCCCCGATTTTCACGATGAGAATGTTCAAATTCTGATAGGTTATGGATTCCGTCTGAAGGAAATTGCCTGCAAAAGTGCAAGGTTACCCGAAATACTGGTTTTGATTTCGCCATTTGCCCGAAATTATTTTTCCGGCAGGAGTTCGTTTTGGTTTCCGGACCCTAATTTTCAGTTACGAATTGTCAGGGATTTTGGTCCACTGTCCAATCGCCTTCATCCGGAATGACGGAAAAAACAAAGAGATTATTCCTGACCAATGGTTTGAAAAATACGCTGCAAACGAAAATTTGGTGTCCGGATTAGAGAAACCTTACGTCTTTTTTTGCTTCTTTGCACTCGTTCTCCAAGACTGTTTTATTCCAACTATACATGTTAAAAGATACCATAAAAGGGATTCTCAATAGCCTTCCGTACGTAAGCCATCTGAACAAAGAACTTCGGAAGTACAAAACCTGGTATCCACCAGGGCATTATTACAACCCGCTTGTGAATGCAAAAGAACTGGAATCATACGCTGATGTGGTATTCGATACGTCAAAAAAGACGATCCATGGAATTGACTTTCAGGAAGAAAAACAACTGGCGCTTTTAGAACAACTCATTCCCCAGTACAAGGAACTCCCATTTCCGGTCGATCAGACACCTGGATTCCGGTATTACCTGGGCAACGGGATTTTCTCGTATTCCGACGGAATCTTTCTGTACATGCTGATGCGTCACTTTCAGCCAAAGCGAATTATCGAAGTTGGTTCCGGCCATTCATCTGCTGTGATGATCGACACCAATGAGCGGTTTCTGAACAATCAGACAAAGCTTACGTTCATCGAGCCATATCCGGAGCGGTTGTATTCCTTGTTGAAAGATGCCGATAAAAGCCAGAACCGGATCTTTGAAAAACCCATCCAACAGGTTCCGATTTCTGAATTTGAAGCACTGGAAGCGGGTGACTTTCTGTTTGTTGACAGTAGCCACGTAAGCAAAACCGGTAGCGACGTTAACTTCATATTCTTTGAAGTTCTGCCAAGACTGAAGTCTGGTGTTTTCATTCACTTCCATGATGTGTTCACCCCGATGGAATACCCGAAAAGCTGGGTGATGAAACCAAATGACTGGTTTGGGTTTAATGAGATTTACATCCTACGGGCTTTTCTGATGTACAATCCAGATTTTGAAGTGGTTATGTTCAATACATTTTTAGAAGAACACCACGAAGGATGGTTCCAGAAACACATGCCTCTCTGCCTTGAAAACAAAGGTGGAAGCATCTGGCTCAGAAGAAAATAATGACTATACACCACGTTAACTTTTATGAAATATTTATTACTGATCGCTTTTCTCGCCTCGGGATTTCTGGCGGAAGCTCAAACCATTCAGGTTTATGGTTTCCAGGGTGCTGCCGGAAATGAAGCCACTCTTCCTCCCAATGGCCAACCCACAAACGGAACATTCAGCAACATCCGCCGCGGAAGTGGAATTCTTCCAAACAATGCCGTCAATGCATTCAGTTCGTTGGGTTTCACGATGGCTACGTCCATTGATACGGCTGACTACTATGAGTTTCAAATCAAGTCCAATTCCGGATATGTGCTGAATCTGGATAGTATCGTCGTCTCTGAAAGGAGATCCAACACCGGAATCCGGACATTTGCTGTCCGGAGCAATCTTGATAATTTCGGATCGGATGTTTCGGTTACTCAGGTTCCGGATGATAACCTGACCCGTAACAACCAACGGACACCATTGGGCTCTGCCTTTAAAAATGTTGCTTCTACAACCACATTGGCATTCCGGTATTATGGATATGGCGCAGAAGCAGATGCTGGAACATGGCGACTTGATTCCATCCGGGTTTATGGCACCAT
>DAIOVD010000217.1:0-3867 GCA_036759185.1 Catalimonadaceae bacterium
GCATATAGATACATACCATAGGAAAAATCACCGGGCTTCGACCATTTGTACAGCCGGAAGTGCATGGAAAAGGCCAGATAAAATACGGCATAGGACCCAAAGACAGGAAGTGTAAACATGAGCCCTTTAAATAACCAGGTACTAAGAAAGCATATGAAAATGCTCAGATAAAACAAAGACCGGATCCGTGGGATATGCTGACGGAACTGAAAAAACAGAATCCCGGAGAAGAAATAAACGATGAAGCGGGGAAGGAAATCCGGTTTCCCTAAAATGCCCAGCTCCTGCCAGTTGAATAGATACACTTCGAAAAACTCCTGCAAGGCATACAGAATCCAGGCTAGAAGAAACACACCCAGATTGAACCAACGGAACCGGAACAACTTCAATGAACCAAATAATAAAATGAGCAGGTAGCAGTAGAACTCATACCGGATGGTCCACAAACTACCGTTGACCACATTGGCAATGGGCAGATTGTTGAAAGACCAGGGCACTTCCACTTCCCGCAACAGAGCCAGATTGGTCAGTGCTTTCAGCCAATCTATGCGTTGGTAGTATTCCGTCCAGTAACCAGCAGGTGTATAAAAATCAGCCGTTCCAAACGGACCAATCACCAGAAGACAAAGCAGGGAAGCCACAATGAAAGCCGGGTAAATTCGTAAGAACCGCTTTACTAGAAAGCTGCTCCCGGATGTTGAGTTTTCCCAGCTTTGGTAAATGAGAAAACCAGACAGGATGAAAAAGAAGTTCACTGCAAAGGTCCCGATGCTCATCTGACCATTCGATAAAACCCAGAGCGGCTCCACTGTGTCTTCGGTTCCGTAGTACAGAATGTGGCAATGGCAGTAAATGACAATGGTGGCAAAGAAAAACCGCAGGAAATCCAGGTTGTTGGTTTTCCGGAAGTGGCGTCCAAACAGCGGTATAAATCGTGCTCCCATTCCTTTCTTAATAGTTTATGTGAATCGGATAGGAATGAGTGAGCACCTTATCGCCTTCGCTCACAAACAGGTACAACCGGTATTTGGAAGGCTCCATCGGAACTTTCAGCATGATGCGCTTTCCGTTTTCAAACTCGCGGACAAGACCTGGCAGTTCTTCCAGATACTCTTCCCGTCTGAATTGCCAGCGGTACTGGTACTTGTCGGTTACGCCGGCTTTACTCCAGACTTTAAACGGATAGTATTTTCCCGGAACGATTTTCATCCCTGGCCCCTCAATGTAAAATTCAGGCAAGGTGTCTTTAACAGGCGGACCGTTTTTCCAGATGTTCTCCAGTTTGAAGTAGGCCGGTTTCTTCCGTCCCTTCTGATCGGTCAGACCAAACCAGGTTGCCGTTCCTTCCAGACGATCGCTCCAGCAGAAGGCCACTCCCCCCAGATTGTAACCTTTATTTCGTACCACAAACTGGTTCCATTCGTAGCCATACAAATAGGCTTTTTCATAATCGGAATCCTCAACCAGCTCCTTCTGCGAGTTGTACCGGGAGAAATCTTCATCCCAGTAACCCAAAGGACCAAACTCAGAAAACAAATACGGACGGGTCGTGTCTACCCGCTGGCAGATTTTCTGCAGACGGCTCACCTGTTGCAGATAATAGGAGTTTACTCCAATAAAATCGAGAGAGGGCGCATTGTTCCGCAACTCAATCAGTTCACAGGTCAGCTCGTTGGAATGTTCAGAGGCCGTCATCACGGGATGGTTCGGATCAATTTCATGTATCCGGCGGGCAAGATACTCCAGCAGGCGGACGTATTCCAGTCGCACATGGGTGAGGTACGGTTGGGTAAAATGGTGTTTCATCAGACCCCAGGTTTCATTTCCCAATCCCCAGGAAAGGATGGCGGGATGATCCTTAAAACGCATCACCTGCCCTTCCACCTGGGCAATGTACTTTTTGATTTGAACACTGTCCATGATGTAATCTACCTCCGGCTCAAACCAGAAACCAAACATCACCTTCATTTTATTCTCTTGCGCCACATTCAGGAGGTTTTCGTCATAAACCGACACGCCATACCGACGGACGGTGTTGGCTCCCATTTCCTTCATTCCACTGATGTCCTTTTTCAGTTGACTCAATGAAAGCGGCACATTGCCATTCCGCCAGTCATCGTTGGTGTTGTAAGCAATTCCTTTGATGTAAAAACTCGTATCACTGGTCATCAAGGTAAATTTTCCATTATCGCCGGTAATGGTTCTGGACCTTGTAAAGCGGGGACCCTTCTGCTTCGATACAATCTTTGACAGAAAATCAGCACGGCCTGGCTGGAGGAAGTAAGCATGATTGGCAATCGGCTTAAAAACGGACAGCAGGTCTTTCCCATCAACCGGTCGCCAAGACAATTGTCCGGGCTTCAGTTTGCCTTCCCATTTATTCGGGATTTCGGAATCCGCTCCCCAGAAGAGAACCATGCCCCACACTTCATTGTAATACAGTTTGATCTGGTTGAGCGTGTTGTCCAGCCACTCCCGTTGGGTTCCGCCCAGATTGGTGCTGCCCAGTTCGGTCAGAAGGACGGGCTTGTAGAGATTCTTGATTTTCAGATGATAAGGATGATAGAGATTCTCAAAATTCATCCACTTTCCTTCTCCTTCGATTTCTCCATAGTTGAGAATACTCACTCCCACCCAATCCACATACCGTTCGCCCGGATAGTATTTATCCATATTCACCGGCTTCCAGGGCTGCCATACCCAACCGACGTTGCTGATTCCCAATCCGATAAAATACTGAACAACATAGCGCCAGGCATTCTGGAAATCACCCGGTGAATTACCAAATGCCTGCGACCATGGGAAAGCTGGATTGTCGGGCTGCTGGGCAAACCGAATGAGGACCGGTCGCCGCAAATGCAGCATGATGTAGGCAAAATCCCTCATGTAGGTATCGTATTGTCCTTGCGAAATCTGCTTGCAAAGTGGAAGATCCCGTCCGATGGTATCGATGACTTCCCGTCCGCCGCCCCATGGCTCCCAGGTAATAAGTGGTGTGCCCCCGGCCTGAAAAATGGAATCCATCAGTCCGTACGGAAACTCCTGAATGCTTTTGGGTCCCCATGGAAGATAGACCGGAACCAGATTGACGTTCTTACCCGCTGCTTTGCTCAGGTTTTTGTAACCGGCAAGATCAGAGGACTTTGTCTGATTATTGTAATACACACCTAAAAGGAAATCGCCGTTTCCGCGGTTGTTGTCCACAATCTTGAGGTCGTCTAATTTCTTAAGATTGTTCTGCCGGAGAAAAATAAAACTGACCAATGCCGACACGGTGAACAAGGCCATTACGATCCCGAGGCGCTGCACTGTCCGGTATAAATGCTGTGTCCATTGAATCTTATTATTGAGAACCGGTGCCAGAAGAAAATTGCGTCTCATCCGGTTAACAAAGGCCATAGCGGACAGATACCATTTCTGCTGACCCATCAGAACAACGCCGGAAAGGAGGATGCAGTTGGTAAACGCAAACCCGGCCATGAGTGTTGAATATGGATTGAGATCCTGCAAAAGTCCGTACACCAGAGCCGCGGCCGATACAAGAAAGACCACGATGTTGACCGATGAAATAGCCCATTCATTTCGCACCTCACCTTCTTTGGGCGTGGGTATATACGGGACCTTGACCCTGAAAATACTGTAGACAAATCCCACCACATAAATCCACCAGGTCCCGAGACGAAGCAATCCACCTGCAATGTGAATTCCTCGTTCTCCCGGGGCCGCCACCCATCGTTGTGCATAAAGGCGGATCAGAATACCCACGACCAAAAGAGGAACATAATAGGCCGCAAAGGTTTCCACGTTGGTGAGCCAGGGCACTTTGGTGGTGATAAGGGAAATGATGGGAACGAAAATATCGATGGC
>DAIOVD010000217.1:3967-6235 GCA_036759185.1 Catalimonadaceae bacterium
GCCAGGGCACTTTGGTGGTGATAAGGGAAATGATGGGAACGAAAATATCGATGGCGTTCACCACCCCAAAAAGGTAGTATAGAGGCGAAAGCAGATAATGCAGTTTCTGGCGGAAGGTGAACCTGGTGAACAACCGCGGGTAGACTTCAAACAGCAGTTCGAAACATCCCCTCGACCATTTGATCTGTTGTTTATAAAAAGCGGAGAGCGTGGACGGAACCAGTCCTTCGGTCAGCACTTCGGGGGCGTAAACCGATTTCCACCGTTTGGCATGGAGCCGCATGGCGGTGTGCATGTCTTCGGCAAGACCGGGTGCGTGTCCCCCGATGGAATCGAGTGCCCGGCGACGGAAAGTGCAGTTGGCCCCGATTGCCTGAACCGTTCCGTAATTGCCCTGGCAGATTTTGGTGGGACCGTAAAAATGGTAGGTCTGCTGGGCTGCACCTTTGGCGACCAGACTTTCCTCCTGGTTGTAGTAGGCCTGAATGATCTGCACATAGCCCACCTTCGGATCATCGAAGTAGGCGACGACTCTGTCCAGAAACTCCGGACGGGGAACATGGTCCGGATCCATGATCACCACCAGTTCGCCTTTGCAGTGATGTTCCAGGGCATTGTTGATGTTGCCTGCCTTGGCATTCTTTTTCCCGGTCCTTGTGACGTGGTGGATGCCGTTGTCTTCGCAGAACTGTTTCAGAAAAGGATCGTCGGCCTCGTCGCAGAGGTAGGTTTCGTGGGGATACTCAATGGCCTTGATTGCCTTTAACGTATGGGTGATCATATCGTAGGGCTCACCGGCACAGAACGTGGTGAGCACATCGACGGTGTAGACCTTATCGGTTTCCGGCTTTTCGGGAATGCGAAGATTGTAGTAATGGTACCACTCGTATAGACTTCTGTAGAGTTTAAACAGAAGGGCAAAAGTGAGGAGGCCATAGAGCCAGGGTTCACCCACTTCCACAAAACCGAAGAAGTACCAAAGGAAAAGGGCCATTACCGCCAGTCCGATGAAAATCAGGAACCGCATCTGGATGGTCTCCAGAGGGGTTGCCGATTTAATTCGTACAGGCTTATGGGATTGATACATTCAGTCAGACACCATCGCTCCCATATTCGGAACGATTCCAGTACAAAGGTCTGAAATGAGGGTTTGGATCAAACAGGAAACTCCGATGAATTGTGGGGATTAACCAAAAAGGGAAACGAATCACCCCGGTGTTGAGTGTTTTGAGAGGGCAGTTAGTTCAAAGTCGCAAGTTCAAAATTCAAAGGAAATACAGAGTCGGACGAGATCAAAGGAAATTGAATTGGCAACCTTGGTTACCAGCTCATGGTTGTCTGAATCAGAATTTACAGGATTTCAGGATTGGCAGGATGAATGCAGGCACGCCCTCGGATTTGTCGCGGTCTGACCTTCGGTGCCGACCACAACAAATCTGGATCGCAACTCATCCCGTCGGCACGGAACGTCAGACGGGTGGGTTGCCAATGCGTGGTTTAAAGTGTCATGTTCAAGGTTCAAAGGAAATGTAGGACCAGAGTTCATGCAGCAAACCCCGGAGGGGTGACAGTATTATAGTTGCAACGAAAACAAACAGGATTAAACCCCAGTGGGGTGACACGAAGCTGGCTGCCTGTGGTTGTCTGAACCAGGATTTGAGGAATGGCAGGATGAATGCAGGCTCCAGAGGGGAAACTTGTGCCCTAAGAGGGAAATGCAATTCCTCTGGCACCACTCTTAACCTTTAACTATTCACTCTCAATTCTTCCTACTATCCTCTTTAAACTTTGAATTTTGAACTCGAGAGCGTAGTTCAAAGTCGCAAGTTCAAGGTTCAAAGGAAATGCTTTGGTGCCTTTAGGTGCCAGCTCTTGGTAGAAAAACATTGCAACAAGGAGCCAGAGTGCCGTTAGGTACGGAATATTGAATGTGTGGACTGCCCGTGGTCGTCTGAATTAGGATTTTTGGGATTATAGGATTGAAAGATGAATGCAGACACGACCTGGGATTTGTCGCGGTCTGACCTTCGGTGCCACTGTTAGTTCAAAGTCGCAAGTTCAAAGGAATTTGCCCTGGCATCCCAGAGTGCCGGCTATTAATAGAAACAAAATACAACAAGGCGCCAGAGTGCCTTTGGGTACGGAATGATGAATTCAAATTTGTGGTTCGTGGTTACTGTATCCTAATAACTGAATCCTGTTTCCTGATTACTGATTACTGATTCCTATTTACTATTTACTAATTATCAACTACTATCTACCAGCTAC
>DAIOVD010000218.1:0-6232 GCA_036759185.1 Catalimonadaceae bacterium
AGTAAGCAAAGAGCGATGGCAGGGAAAAGGGCTACACTATTTTTCATCGGATTGAGGATTTATTCGAAATCTGGAAAATGAAGCAGGTGCACAGCAGCCCTACACATTCAAGAATTGGTAAAACGTACAGATTATCAATCCAAAACTAATGAAGAATTTGAAACGAGGAAATGGAGAATTCATCACCTTCCCTCCGGGCAGTTGCTAATCCGGGAGGGAGGACAGCTGTTCGGCCAATCACTACCAGTGTGCTAGTTTCCATGCATCAATACGGCCGGCAGCTGGAAATCACGAGACGTTGCTCTTTCTGATTATAAAGAACGGATTGGACCATTTCCATTTTTGCTTACGTTCGGGATGTGTTTGTAGCGCTTGAAAAAAATAGTTTTATTGTGCAACACGGATGTGTTGCACAATAAAAGAAAAGTTGCCAGGTGCAACAAAGGTGTGTTGCATCTGGCAAGAAAAGTTATCAAGTGCAACATTTGAGTCTCCTCCGTCCTGGTGCTTGCCTCCACACCATGCGACTGGCATCTGGAAAAGATGAAACTTTCTCCTCCGGAATATCTGAAAAAGCCTTGCAGGATTTGCATGGTTTCACCTGATTCCTGATTACTTGATACTGAATACCCCGGTATTATCCTCAATCGGACAAACGGCGTCCACTGAATCCCTCTGTTTTGCCATTGGTATAAAAGCGGGTTTTTGAATAGTGGGTAATCGGTTCTTCGCATCGGAAACCTGTTTGCAGTCCGGATGGCCGGAAAAGGCAGGTAAGAAAACTACTACAACAATTCGTACATCACCGTAAGTCATGAACAAACCACTACTCGTTTTACTTCTTCTCTTTCCGTTTCTATCAAAGGCCCAGTCGCAGTGCGGACAGGCCGAAATCACGGAACATTTCTTTCAGCAGCACCCCGAATGGCGTCAGGAGTTTCTGGAACACCAGAAAAACATCCGGCCTGTTTCATCGGGGCATAAATCCGGTGCTTCCGTAACAGCGGAACCCGAGTTTATGGTGCCGGTTGTGTTTCATGTGCTGCACCAGGGCGGTCCCGAAAACATTTCCGATGCCCAGATTCAGGACGAGATCCGGATCCTCAACCGCGATTACCAACGGCAAAACGCCGATACCGCCAATGTGGTGGCCGCTTTTCAGAACAACATCGCCCATGTCGGATTCGGATTCAAACTTGCCAAAATTGATCCCGACGGACATTGCACCAACGGCATCGTCCGCCATTTCACACCCAAAACCAACTGGGATGCCAATGACCTCACCGATTTTACCTTTTCCTGGCCGCGGAACAAGTACCTGAATATTTACGTGGTGAAATCCCTCAACATTACCGCAACCGCTTATGCGTTTTTACCCGGAACTCCTATTCAACCTGGTGCAGATGTGATTGTCACCATCCACTCCATGGTCGGAAGCATCGGAACCGGCACTGTAGCCAACAGCCGTGTACTCACCCACGAAGTCGGCCACTGGTTTGGACTCCAGCACATCTGGGGAACATCGAATCAACCCGGAGTTACCTGCGGCGATGATCTGGTGAGTGACACGCCCATCACCAAGGGATTCATTTCCTGCAATACCTCCAACACCGGAATCTGCAACCCGGGAATTCCGGAAAATGTGCAGAATTACATGGATTATTCGCCATGCAAAATCATGTTCACCAACGGTCAGTCGGATCGGATGCACGGCGTTATTACCGGCGGTTTGAACGGACGGAACAACATTCATACGGCCGCCAATCTGGCTGCTACCGGCCTTACCGAAAGCAGCGTATCGTGTACACCGTTTGTCGATTTTAAAACCGGAAGCCGCAGACAGTGCACCGGAAACAACGTCGTTTTCACCAGTCTTTCCCAGAACGGACCCGGTCCCATCACCCGGCTCTGGACGTTCACCGGAGGAAATCCTGCTACCTCATCTGACTCCATCGTTAGTGTCACATACACAATGCCCGGCACCTATCCAGTTTCTCTCCAGATGACCAATCAATTTGGCACCACGATCGAAAACCGGGAAGGCTATCTGGTCGTTGGTGACGGAAATTCCGGAACCCCGGTGCCCTATGCCTTTGACTTTGAAACCGATAGTCTGGTTGCCAAACTTGCCATCGACAATCCGGATCAGAACGAAACCAAATGGATGCCGGGAGAAACCACAGCCGGAGCAGGTGTGAATAAATGCCATTTCATCAACTCGTTTTACGATACCGATGCCATTCCCGGCGAAAAAGATGCCTTTGAATTGCCGTCTTTCAACCTGACAGGTCTGGATGAAATCACCCTGTCTTACCAATATGCCTATGCCCGTCTGAATGTTTCGCAACGCGATTCTTTCAAAGTGCAATACAGTCTGGATTGTGGTGCCAACTGGACCAGCATCGGTGGTCTGCCTACCATCACACAAATGGCTTCGGCTTCCGGCGGCACCCAGGCCGATGTGTTCAACCCAACGGAAACTCAGTGGGTGCAGCAAACGATACCGTCTGCCCGTTTGTCGGCCATTGCAAACAGGAATGGTGTGATGATCCGGTTTTTGTTTGTGAAGGATATCAACAAGACCGTGGCCAACAATATGTACATCGATCAGATCAATCTCACCGGAATCACGACCGGAACCAATGGGCTGCTTGCGAAAAGGACGGTCACCATTTACCCCAATCCATCGCAAGGCAGTTTTGTGGTGTCGGCAGAATCAGGCGAATCGGTCCGCATGAAAGGTCGCCTGTTTGACACCAAAGGGCAGGAAATGAAAGGTCAGGTAGATACCAGCCATGAAGGAGAAATGGTGGTGAACAGTGGAAAATCCCTCGACAAAGGCGTGTACACCCTGATGCTGGATTTCGATGGCATGATGATGCCAAAGAAGCTGGTGGTGTATTGAGAAAGGTGGGAAGAGTGACTTTCGATTGCTAAAAAGCATCGGTTTTACCGCGGAGGACCGCTGAGAAAACAAAATCTCTGCGGTTCTCTTTGCATTCCTCCGTGTACTCTGCGGTTTCGTACTTGTGGAAACCCAACGAACGTATGCCCTGGCTTTCCGAATTTTTTAAATTTCGTCTGTCCTCTATATTTGGCCCACTAAATACGAACAAACTATGTGGATCAAACCTGTCGGGACAGATGCCCGAAACATTAAGGAATTTATTGAATTGCCGGTGCGGCTCTACAAAGGCGTTTCCAACTGGATCCGGCCACTGGACACCGACATTGAAGACGTTTTTCACCCCGAAACCAACAAGATGTTTCGCTCCGGCGAATGCGAACGCTGGATTCTGGAAAACGACAAAGGCGACGTGATCGGCCGGGTCGCTGCCTTTTACGACAAGCGTTTGTTCAAAGCCGGAAAGCCCAAAGTGGGTGGAATGGGTTTTTTCGAATGCATCGACAGCCAGGAAGCCGCCGATCTTCTCTTCAAAACCTGCGAAGAATGGCTGGATTCAAAAGGAGTGGAAGGAATGGATGGATCCATCAATTTCGGAGACCGCGACAAGCACTGGGGCGTCCTTGTTGACGGCCATGACCGGCCACCAAACTATGGAATGCCGTACACCTTTGCCTACTACAACACCCTGTTTCAGAACTACGGTTTCCAGGTTTTTTACTATCAGCATACCTATCACCGGACGGTACACAAACCCCTTCCGGAGAAGATAATGGACAAGTACAACCGCGTGAAACAAGACCCGCAGTACTCGTTCGAATACTGGGATCCGAAACGGGCCGATTTTTTCATCAAGGCGTTTGCCGATATCTACAACCAGGCCTGGTCGAAACACAGTGGAGTGGCCACTATGCAGGAAGCCCATGTGCGGGCTCTTTTCAAAAAGCTGAAACCGGTGATGGACAAGCGTCTGTTGTGGTTTGGTTTTTACGGCGGGCGACCCATCTGTTTTTTCCTCATGCTGCCCGAACTGAATCAGGTGTTCAAGCACGTAAACGGCAAACTGGACCTGATTGGCAAACTCAAATTTGCGTGGTACAGATATGTCCAGCGATCGGCGAAAATGTTCGGCGTCGTGTTTGGCGTGGTACCCGATTTCCAGGGAAAAGGTTTGGAAGGAGCGATGGTGGTGGCCTGCAAAGCCGATGTGGTGAAAGCCGGATATCTGGAACTGGAGATGAACTGGATTGGCGATTTCAATCCAAAAATGATTCACCTGCTCGACAGTCTGGGTTCGGATCTGGTGAAGCGGCATGCCACTTACCGCCTGTATTTCGACCGGTCGTTTCCGTTTGAACGCGAAAAAGAAATCCACTGATATGAACCTGCTGACTGATTTCATGTCTCTGGTTTTTCCTGAGGCATGCGTGGTCTGTTCGGGCCCGGTGACTAAAACTGAACAAAGTGTGTGTATTTCATGTCGTTCTGAGCTTCCAACCTTGCTTACCCGGCCCTTTTCCAATCATGAGCCGCTGGCGAAAAAGTTTGAAGGTTTGGTTCCGTTGCGTTACGCCGTTTCCTGGTTACAGTTTGCGAAAGGAGGCAGTACACAGCGGTTGCTTCATGCCTTGAAATACGGACGCCGTCCGGAAGTGGGTGAGGTGCTGGGCCGTTTGCTGGCGGCAGAGTTGCAGAGTCTGGGTCAGAATGCTGTTTTTGATCTGGTGATTCCGGTTCCGATGCACCCGCGAAAGCAGAAGAAACGGGGATACAACCAGGCGATGGAGTTTGCCAGAGGGCTGGCGCAGGGTATGGCCTGTGATGTGTCGGACCAGATTCTGGTGAAGCAAACCCCGACTGAAACCCAGACAAGGAAACGAAAGCTGGAACGAATTCTCAACGTGAGCGAAGTGTTCGTGATTCATCCCGATCACAAGCAGGCACTTTTCAATAAGCGAATTTTACTGGTTGATGACGTGATTACGACGGGTTCCACCATCGAGGCCTGTGCCCGGTTGCTGATACGTGAACCGGTTGCTGAACTGAGTATTGCATCGATTGCGATGGCGTGAGGGAGATCGATTTCTACCAGAATCCTGTCTTTCTTTAAACTCTGAACTCTCCTCTTTGAACTCACCTCATAGAACAAACCGGTTTTCCACAAATGAAAGGAAGGTGTCGTCAAAGGTTCTTTCCAGGTCGAGGCGGGTTTGATTCAGGGATTTGATCTCTTTACGGTTCAGGCCAATGAGGGCAGAAAACCGGCGTACTTCTTTGTAATAGGCATCGGTATCGAATTCTGAGTTGGTACGGTTTACCTTGAACTCCTCACTTTTCCGGATGAAAGCCAGTTCTTCTTTCCGGAAAGCCAGTAACCGGATGTACAACCGGGAGGCAGCGATTCCATACAGGCGAACATTATTCAGTGCGGCTCTTTTTAGGGTAACATCCCCAGGAAAATTTGGAATGGCCTGAAGCCGGGCTTTTGCCAGGACTGATTCCGCCAGCAGTTTCTGACGCACTTCTTCTGCTTTGTTTCCGGTATCTTCCCGCAACGAAATAAAATACAATCGGTTCAGACGGCGCACATTCATTACAGCATTGCTTACCTGGACTGCATATGAAATCAGGTTCACGGCTTCCGACTGTTTGGGCGTGAGTCCGCCACTGGTTTTTACACCGACCACATGATTGAGAAGTGAAAACCGTTCAAAGCCGGATTTGAGGGTGGCGGCACCTTTGAATAAAATATCCAGCTGGTCGATGTGAGCCTTTTGAAATTTGATGGCACTGTCCGGATCAAAGTATTCCACCGATTCAATCTCAATCGTGGGCAGCCGGTTCAGATAGGTTTCCATGGCAGTGAAATAATTCTGGTACACCTCCATCAGTTGGTCCTGCCCGTTGACATTGGGTATTTCCCGGATTTTAATTCTGGCCTCCTGCACTTCTTTCAACATGTCGGCTTTGTTGCGGATCGATTTTTTGGTAAGACCTTCCAGCAAAACCAGCTTTGTGTAAGCCAGAAAGTGAGTGGAAATTTCGAATGTTGGCTCACGAAGGGCGACCAGGTATTCCAGTGCCCGTTCATTGCTTTGTGAAAATGTATTGAACGACACAATCAGACAGGTCATCACGAATAAACACCTTCTTTTCAAGACCATAGGGGTCAAATCATTTCTCATTTTCATTTCGCTACAATTGGAACTCACAAAGTACGTCCCATTGTTCCGGGCCCGTGACACAGAATTCCTGCCAGTTTTTACAAGATTTAATGGAAAGGAATCAGGAGCCAGGCGGTACGTGGCGCCACAGGCGACAAATCAG
>DAIOVD010000219.1:0-6152 GCA_036759185.1 Catalimonadaceae bacterium
GAAGCAGCAGCCGGATGTGCCTGAAATTCGACAGCCCCTTTGCGGACGGTAAGTCCTTTTTCGCGAATGGCTTTCAGGTGCTCTCCTCTTGCGAGAAATGCTATTTCAGGTCCGCTGTGCTGCTGAAAATGGTTGGCCATAACGCCGCCAAAGTAGCCGCCTACGCCGCCCATTCCGGCAAACAGGATTCGGGATTTTTTCATTCAAATAGCTCTTTCTTGAGAAAGTGAAAGTACAGGAACCGAAATGAAATTTCCAGGTATTCTTTCAGTCAGAAATTCTGAGAATTCAGGTTCGTGCACTTTGATCAGGCTGTTTCATCGTTGAGATGCTTGACCATTACTTTGTTTTCGTAGGAGTTCACTTCCATCTGAAACGAAGCATTGCCGATCCATTCAAAACCATTTTTCTCATAAAAGGAAATGGCACGTTCATTTGAAATTAAAACCCAGAGCCAAAGAGTTTTCTGTCCGTGTTGGCGAACGATTTGTTCACATTGAAGCAATAGTTGTTTGCCAATTCCCATTCCACAAAACCAGTCGAGAATATAAAGCTTGTTCAATTCGGGAGCCACCAGATTTCCGACAGGTGACTTTTTATCAAACTCAATTTCAGCTACCCCAACCAGGTTGTTTCTGTATTCAGCCACCACCAGATTATCCGGATGGTTTTGAACCAGAGATGAAAGTCGTTCTTCTGAAAATTGTTTGGTGATGAAGTTCGCAAATTCATCCGATACTCCTTCCCGGCCATATGTTTGAATATACACTGTTTTGTATAAAACGGAGAGTTTCCGGACATCCGAAAGGTTGGCTTTCCGGTAAAGGACGGTATCGGTCATGAGTTGGTTGTTTGAAATAGAAAAACCAAAACAAACAGGTTTGTCCAAAACCAAACAGGTATTTGGGAAAAGCGGTCAAAATCAGAGAATCAAATTCTTGACATCAATCTCCGGAAAACTCTTAATCCTTCACGTTTAATTATTAACTGATTTTATCAATAATCAGCTGCTTCATTTCGGTGACTTCATCCTTTGTAAAGCCGTCGACCACAATACCCCCTTCACCCGTTGTTTGAATCGTGATGGTGGAAAAGCCGATCAGCGGGCAATCGATTTCCACCGATGAAATCCGGGTGAACGGAATGGTTTTTTCTTCTCCGCTGAAAAGTCCAGGCTCCTTCAGAGTGACCCCTAGATCGTTTATGGTGATTTCATCCGGAAAAATCCGGTTTCCTCCGGTGAGGCGGGATGCAGTGTAGGTTGGCATGATGTCAATAATTAAGGAGGCAATCTACCTAATTTTGTCATGGCAAAGCCCACCAGATGTTCAATTGGTGTAGGTAGATCGGAAATTCACTTTCTCGTCATGGGGCAATGCACGGAGTCCTTGTTGGATGTGTCGTTCATTATGAGTTACAACAAATTCAAAGACATCTGCTAAAGGCAGTGAAACAAACCGGTTTATGGAAATGGGAATCCGTATCCGGCTGATGTCTGTTTGCCGTGCCTTACGGATGAGTTCGGTTAATTGTTCCTGGTGTTGAATAAAAGCTGCCACGGTTTCTGCTGGTAGAACTTTGGCGGGAGGTCTGTGACCGGGAAATGCGGAGTATTTACCTTTCCCTGGTTTCATAAGGGATGTAAACCATCGGCCAAGCCAGGAACTTTTCATCAAATCAGAGGAAGAATTGCCCTTTTTGGTGGTGTCCATGGCCTTTTGAATGGCTGGATGATAATATTCGGAGTATGAATTCAGGTGCCACAGGCATTCAGCCAGACTCCAGGCACCAGATTCAGGTTTGTAGAGCAACACATGTTCCGGCAAATTCTGAAATTGTTGAATGGCAAGATCCAGGTGATCTCCAATGGTGGTTTCCAGAGTATTGAGAACCGACGATTTTTCGATATTCATTGTATTACCTGAAAACGGGAAGTGTCCGTTTCAGTGTTGCAAACTTCAGCTGTCCTTCCATCCTGAAAGTTGGTAAATACCATGATTTTAAATGGGAACGGTGTGAAGGAGCTTACTGAAATTGGTGGGATCGATTCCCAGATAACTGGCGAGGTATTTATGCGGAACCGTATGCAAAATATGGGGACTCCGGCGAAGAAGTGCCCGGAATTTTTCTTCGGAAGATCTGGATTGAGTTTCTACCAGTCTTTCCAGCAGACCTGCCAGAGAAATTGCGAGTCCTTTTTGCAGCAACTTGGCTACACCTGGTTTTGAAGCTAAATGCAATACAGCATCCATGGGAGCCCGAAGCATTTCCGATTGGGTCAGTGTTTCATAATGGTAGCGGGAAGGGGAGCCCAGCATCATGGAGTCCAGCACACCACCAAATGAAGGAGCATAGGTGAAAATCAGATCGGCTTCTTTGCCATCCGGAGAAAGAAAATAAATCCGTTGGATGCCTTCTTTGACAACATA
Organism: Catalimonadaceae bacterium; assembly: GCA_036759185.1. GTDB lineage: Bacteria > Bacteroidota > Bacteroidia > Cytophagales > Flexibacteraceae > CAMDMI01. The sequence goes on from DAIOVD010000219.1 coordinate 2,430, forward strand.
CAGGAATTTTTCCTTTTCACCGGTCCTTGTCAGAATCGTTTTCCTTTTGAATGAAACGGGTTCAAACAAAGCTGCAAACGAATCCAGCTCCTCATCATTCAAAGGTGAAATTGAACTGGTTAAATTTTGAAGAAGGATTTTCTCTTCAGATGAAATGGGCATTTGGAGAATTCTGGTGCAGGGGAGGATAAAGATGAATTCTTCCTCAAAATAATTCAGTCAAAGAAATAGGTGCCCGGCAATCAAACGGGATTCCGGACACCCATCAAAAACATTAAAATACCTGGTCAAGGGCCGCTCCTTCCGAAGCCGGAGAAGTTCCCTGGAAACGGGTATCGCTGCTGAAAGCCAGCATTGGCAGGAAGATGAATGGAAGAAAAATAACGCCGACCGTATAACCAGTTCCTTTGCCAAAGGATTTTACAAACAGATTGAGCGACCAGATTCCCCAGATCATTCCAATGTAGGGAATCAGAATCAGCAAAATCCACCACCAGGGTTTCTGGATAATCCTTAGCATAACCACGTAGTTGTATATGGGTACAATGGCAGCCCAACCAGGCTGGCCAGCCATGGTGTATAAACGCCACATGCAGACCACCATAAAGATACCAATGATGAAGGCAAAAGCGAGGATGCCCCAGAAAACAGACATAAAAGCAGGATCGGAAAATGGTTCCATAACGATTTGTTTGTGAATGTGATAAATGAATAAGTCCGAAACATAAAATTTTCCTTGAATATAAATCAAGGTTCTCCTTTTTTTCTCAGAGTTATCGGGGGGCTTTAGTGACTGAAATGACCTGAGAATTGAATTGTTTCAATGATATCAAAAAAAATGCCGGTCCATTTGAAAGGACCGGCATTTTTTGAAAAGCTCCGCAACCCGTCTTGAATGCCGGGATCGGTAGATTACACCAGTGATATTTCGAACTGAACCAGATTGATAAACTGCTGAACCCGGGCTTCGAGTTCTACGTTTTTCAGATCGACAATCCTTTCGACACCAAATTTCTCTACACAGAAACTCGCCATGGCAGAACCATAAATGATGGCGTTTTTCATAGAGTCGAAACTGGTTTCGTTTTTACTTGCCATGTATCCAATGAATCCACCGGCAAATGTGTCGCCTGCTCCGGTCGGATCGAAAACTTCTTCCAGTGGCAGGGCAGGTGCATAAAACGCCTCATGCTGATTGAACAACAGTGCGCCATGCTCTCCTTTCTTAATGATGACAGCCGATGGTCCCATGGTCAGGATTTTCTTGGCGGCTTTTTTCAATGAATACTCACCGGTCAGCTGACGGGCCTCTTCGTCATTGAGACAAAGAACATCCACCAGCTTGATGGTTTCCAGAAGGTCCGCAAGGGCAATTTCCATCCAGAAATTCATTGTGTCCATCACAATCAGTTTCGGGCGGTTTCTCAGACGTTCAATCACAGTTTTCTGAACAGAAGGAGCCAGATTTCCCAGCATCAGGTATTCACAATCCTGGTAGGATTCCGGAATGATCGGGTCAAACGTTCCCAGCACATTCAGTTCTGTAACCAATGTGTCCCGGCTGTTCATGTCGTTGTGGTACTTTCCGCTCCAGAAAAAGGATTTCTCATCTTCCTTGATCTGAAGACCTTCTGTATTCACACCGTGTTTTTGCAAAAGAGCAATGTCGGATTTTGGAAAATCACCACCGACAACCGCCACCAGATTCACTTGTGAATTGAAGTAAGAAGATGACAATGAAATATAGGTAGCAGCGCCGCCAATGATTTTATCGGTTTTCCCGAAAGGTGTCTCGATGGCATCAAAGGCAACCGAACCTACAACTAATAGACTCATGAATTTTATGAAATAGTAAGTATACTTTCTTCGATGATGTGACAGCATTCCAGCATTTGCTGCTCATTGATAATGAGCGGTGGTGCAAAACGGATGGTATCCTGTCGGGTGGGTTTGGCCAGAAGCCCTTTGTCCTTTAAGGCCACACATACTTCCCATGCGGTGGTATCGCCAATGGGTTCGATGTCGATGGCATTGAGTAATCCTTTTCCACGGACAGCACGGATCAGGGATGATTTCATGGCAATTTCTTCCATTCTCGTCCGGAAGATTTTGCCCATCCGGTGTGCATTGTCAGACAAATTTTCTTCAACCAGAACCTGGAGAGAAGCGATCCCGACGGCACAGGCAAGTGGATTTCCACCAAATGTGGAACCATGTTCGCCTGGTTTGATGGTCAACATAATTTCGTCATCGGCAAGAACAGCTGAAACAGGCATTGTTCCGCCGCTTAATGCTTTGCCCAGAATTAACACATCTGGTCGAACCAGTTCATGGTCGCATGCCAGCATTTTTCCTGTCCGTGCCATACCGGTCTGCACTTCGTCGGCCATAAACAGCACATTGTACTGGTCACACAGTTTCCGGATTCCACTCATATAACCGTAGTCCGGAATGATCACGCCGGCTTCTCCCTGAATGGGTTCTACCCAGAAAGCGCACACATCCGGATCCTGTAGTGCTTCTTCAAGAGCTTTGAGATCATTATATGGAATGATGACGAATCCCGGGAGGAAAGGGCCGTAATGATCGGTGCTGGCGGCTTCGGTGGAGGCAGACACAATTCCGAGTGTCCGTCCGTGAAAGTTGTTCTGAACGGCCACAATTTTCGCTCTGTCAGCCGGAACACCTTTTACTTTATATGCCCATTTGCGGGCAAGTTTCAATGCGGTTTCATTGGCTTCTGCTCCGGAATTCATGGCAAGGACTTTATCATAGCCCAGCATTTCACAGATCAGTTTTTCGAATTCGCCCAGCCGGCTGTTGTAAAATGCTCGGGAGGTAAGCGTGAGTTTTCCTGCCTGCTCAGTGAGTGCTTCAATGATTCGGGGATGGCAATGTCCCTGATTGACAGCACTGTAAGCCGAGAGAAAGTCGAAGTATCGTTTTCCTTCCACATCCCAGACTTCAATTCCTTTTCCTTTGTCCAGTACCACCGGAAGTGGATGGTAATTGTGGGCACCGAAACGGTCTTCCCATTCCATTGCCTGCTGGCTGCTTTCTACCCGGTTACTCAATGCATTCATTTGGTGTATCATGGTCCTGCCTTTTTCTGAGGTGCAAAACTAAAACAATTCCTGCAGGGGAATTGTTATGGCCTTACTTTTTTAAAGTATGGAAAAATCGGTACCAAAAAACAATCATTCTGTCACTGAAACCCAGGTCGCTCACCCGCGATTGGCACCGGATGAATACTATTATTCTTCTCAGGGATTTTTGGTTTTTACTGAGACCTATCATTTACGTAGGGGGTACTGCTGTAAAAGCCAGTGTCGTCATTGCCCGTATGAAAAGAAAAAAAATTAGGGCTGAACTTTGACTTGAAGAATTTTTATCTACTTTTGCGTCCCCAAACGGAAAAAATACCATGGCGAAGGTTTGTCAGATAACAGGAAAAAGAACAATCAGCGGAAACAACGTTTCTCACGCTAACAATAGAACAAAACGGAAATTCTATCCGAATTTGCATAACAAGAAACTTTTCCTTGAAGAGGAAAAAGTTTGGGTTAACCTGAAAGTGTCTACCCACGCTCTTCGCATCATCAATAAGCTTGGACTGAGCCAAGCGTTGAGGAAGGCAGGTCTTGAAATTATCCGCCTCTAGCCGGACCATCCACCTGAAACAGCAATCCCGCCAACGCGGGATTTTTTTTTGCCATGGAAAAA
>DAIOVD010000220.1:0-6123 GCA_036759185.1 Catalimonadaceae bacterium
GAGTTCACCAGAATCGAACCCACAATCGGGCCGGTACAGGAAAAGCTCACCAGCACAATGGTGAAGGCCATAAAGAAGATTCCGTAAATGCCGCCTTTGTCGCTTTCACGATCGGCGATATTGACAAGGGAAGACGGCAGCACAATTTCAAAAAGACCGAGAAAGGACAAACCGAAAATGAGGAAGATGAGGAAGAAAAACAGGTTGGGTGCCCAGTGTGTAGAAATGAAATTGGCAAATTCGGGCCCGTTGATGCGGCTCACAAGGGTACCAATAAGTACGTACAACAGAATGATGCTGAGGCCGTAAAGACTTGCTTTTCCAATGGCCTCCTTCCGTGATTTACTCTGGCGGGTAAAAAAGGTCACCGTCATAGGAATCATCGGAAACACGCAGGGAGTGAGAAGAGCGGCCAGTCCGGAAAGAAAGGCAGCAATGAAAAAGGCAATGAGACTTTCATCTTCGGGCTCTGCAACAGCGACCACTTTTTTCTCCCCTTTCCATCCAAGCGGATCGATCACATCGATGCTTTCTGATGAAACGCTGCCTGTGGTGGATGCTTGATTGACAGCATTACCTGATGCCACACCATTGACGCACACGCAACTGCAAGGCTTTAAATCGGTGGAGACAGGAGGTGCGTTGGATGTGGCTACTGCGGGTTGGGCCGGATCGTCAACCGGCGATACGGCACCTGTTTTGGGTGTTGTTGAAGGACTGGCTTTTGAAGGGCTGGCTTTTGTTCCCGGAACAACCGTTACAGTAAACGGACCAAACGAAAATTCTTCGTCCTGATCCACGCACCGTCCGGCTTTGTCGGAGCAGGTTTGTGTTTGGTACGATCCTGATATGTTTTTGAGATCGGCCAGGATTTTTACTTTCTGGCGGAATTCGGCACTGCCATGAAACAAACGGACTTTGCCTTCAAACACATCGTCGTATTCTTCTTTGGCACCCACCGGAATGATTTTACCAACCAGTTCATAAGCCGGACTCGGATTGAAGTTGAACACCGCCACTTTTGGGCCCAGATTCGGGTCGAAGTCGGTCGAATACATATGCCAGTCACCATCGAGACGGATTTTAAAAATCAACTCCACCGTTTCGCCGGTTTTCACAGCAGGTTTCGAAGTGGTGAATGTCCAGTGTGTAGGATTGATGATCTGTGCATGTGCCTGAAGCACAAACATGAACAAGAAGAATAATACAGAAAGTTTGGTACGCATTGCCAACAGTTGTTGCGCAAAACTACAAAGCTTCTCATCAAAATTGACAGTGGCGTGACAAGCGGTATTATCTTCGCCGACTTTTCCACAACAGATTGAAGATAGAAAGACAGCTTTTTGATTATCAGATTCACCAGTTTCCGAATGGAATCCGGTTGGTGCACAAGCAGGTTCCGGGCACACGGGTTTCGCATTGCGGGTTTATTCTGGATGTGGGAAGCCGGGATGAACTACCTCACCAGCAAGGAATTGCGCACTTCTGGGAGCACATGGCCTTCAAAGGAACAGGGAAACGGAAAGCCTTTCACATCCTTAATCGCCTGGAAATTCTGGGTGGCGAAATCAATGCCTACACCACGAAAGAAAAGATCGCATTTCACGCCTCCGTGCTGGCATCGCATTTTCCGAAGGCAGTGGATATTCTGACGGACATCACGTTTTTCTCGACGTTTCCACAAAAAGAAATTCTGAAGGAAAAGAATGTGATTCTCGAAGAAATGGCCATGTACCAGGACACCCCCGATGACGCCATTCAGGATGAGTTTGATTTGTTGCTGTATCCCGGACATCCACTGGGGAATAATATTCTGGGAACAGAAGAAAGTGTCGCCTCGTTTGAACGTCAGGATTTTGTGAATTTCTTTCAGGAAAACGTGAGTACAGACAGGCTCATTTTTTCGAGTGTCGGACCGTTTGATCTGAAAACTGCCGTCCGTAAAGCCGGACCTTTCCTGGAAAAAGCCCCCAATCTTCAAAGCGGAAAGCCTCGTATGGCTCCTCCCCCACTGATTCCGGAAAACCGGATTTTGCGGAAGCCATCGCAACAGGCGCACCTCATGCTTGGTTGCCGGGCTTATGCCCTGAGCGATGAAAAGCGTCTTGCCTTTTTTATGCTCAACAACATTCTGGGTGGTCCCGCTCTCAACAGTCGTCTGAATATGAGCATCCGGGAAAAACATGGTTTGGTGTACAGCGTGGAATCTTCGTACGCTCCCTACCTCGACACGGGAGCCTTTTCTGTTTATCTGGGAACCGAAGCCAAAAATCTAAACAAGGCACTGGCTCTGGCAGAAAAAGAAATTCAGTCATTGCAGACATTGAAGCTGAGTCCAACCCGACTTCTGCATGCGAGAGAACAATTGAAAGGTCAGCTGGCGATGGCAGAAGAAGGAAATCAGATGCTGATGCTGATGCTTGGAAAGAGCATTCTCGACCAGGGAAGGGTGGAAAGTCTGGCCGAAATTTTCAAGGCCATCGATGCCGTTTCGGCTGAAAAACTGCAGGATGTAGCCAACGAATCCTGGGGTCACAGCGATTGGGTGCGCCTCACCTATCTTCCTGAAAAACAGAAATAAGCAATATCATTTTTGCTGGTAAATCCAAATGTCCGGAAATTTTTTTTCGGTCAGGATGAAACCTGATTATAATCTGCTCGTGAAAGGCTTCAGTTCTAACCTCTTACCTTTTACGATTATGAAAACGATACTGACAATCATCCTGGCCTTCGCAAGCATCTTCATGCTTACTTCCACCGGTTCATTTGCCAATGGTTCATACAAACCGGAAAAAGGAGTGAACTATTCACTGACAAATCACCACCTGAGTCCAAAGCAGTTTTCGAAAAGCTACAAAGCCGAAAAACGCGAATACCGGACCATGAAAAATACAAGCTTTAGCAAAATGATGAAAAAGCGCCACGGTAGCCGACTCTACCGCTGGATCCAACGAAACTTCTGATTTCGACCTTTCAACCCGATAGAAAAAGAAAACCGTCCCCCGTGGCGGTTTTTTTCGTTTATACCCGTTCGGAAATCTGATTTCTCCATTGGAATTTATCAATCATCTCATGATTTAACCCAAATCAGAATCCTGCCATTCCAAAAAAAACTAACTTGCCCCGACCTATTGTTTACACCATGATTCACCATCTTTCCACCACCCCTCAAAGCTTGTTTGAGCAGCTGGAAACCCAGTTTTTAAAGCCAAGGATGGACCGCAAACCGGTTCATTATTTCTGTGGAAACAGCCTTGGTTTGCAGCCCATTATGGCCCGCCATTATGTTTCAGAGGTTTTGAATGATTGGTCTGAGCTGGCCGTTGACGGACATTTCTACGCCACCAACCGCTGGTATGATTACCATAAACAACTGATTCCATCTCTTGCCCGCCTGGCAGGAGCCAACCAGTCGGAGGTTACTGTAATGGGTACGCTGACCGGAAATCTGCACCTGCTGATGGTGTCTTTTTTTCAACCAAAAGGAAAGCGTACCAAAATTCTGATGGAAGCCGGTGCTTTTCCCTCGGATCAATATCTGGTGGAAACGCAACTGAAGTTTCACGGACTGGATCCGGAGAAGCACCTCATCGAGGTAAAACCCCGCGAAGGCGAACGGATTCTGCACACCGAAGACATTGTAAAAGCGATTACCGAAACCGGTGACGAACTGGCGCTGGTTCTGTTTTCAGGGGTTCAATACCTGACGGGACAAGCCTTCGATCTGGAAACCATCACCCGGGCCGGTCACCAGGTGGGGGCTATGGTCGGGCTGGATCTGGCACATGCGATGGGCAATGTGGGACTGAAACTTCACACCTGGAATGTGGACTTTGCAGCCTGGTGCAACTATAAATACCTCAACGGCGGGCCCGGATGCATTGCGGGCTTATATGTGCACGAGAAATATGGAAACCGTCCGGATATGAACCGTTTCGGTGGATGGTGGGGCTACGACGAAGAGACCCGCTTCCTGATGCAGAAAGGATTTAAGCCCATGACAGGTGCGCAGGGATGGCAACTGAGCAACGAGAACATTCTGTCGATGGCCTCTTTGAAAGCGTCCATGCAGTTGTTTGATCAGGTTCCGTTGGACTGGCTCGAAGAGCAGCGAAAAGAACTGAACCAGCATCTGGCTTTGGTAGTGAAGAAGTTTCCGGAACTACAGGTGATTACGCCCAAGCGCCGAGGAGCTCAGTTGTCGATCAGCGTGAAAGGCGGACGGGGCAAAGAGCTCTTTCAGTTTTTGCACCACAGCAAAATACTGGGCGATTGGCGGGAACCCGACACCATCCGGCTTACTCCGGCGCCGATGTACAACAACCACCGAGAAATTGACCGAGTGGAAGAGGCATTGAGTCAGTTTTTTGGTTGATTCCGATTGATACAGGTCCTGCCATTGAGGCGTGGATCTGCTGGTTATTGAGGAATTGATGCAACTCGTGATGCACACCGAATGGTATCCGGACAGAATTGTTGTCTTCCGGAAGATTTGATCATTGCCATTCTTTGAGTGAATGGCCAGGACAGGATATTAAGTCCTTTTTGGCGTCCGGAATTTGTCATGTGATACTTGCCTTTTATATCGGCCTGCATTCTGGTTCACATGGCATTTCCTTATTTTTCAGTCTTCACAAAACAACCGAAATGTTCGTTATAGAATCGGTTTGGAGATGAAAAAATCATTCTGCCTTTTTCTCATTTTCCCATTCAAAAAATCTTTCCAAACAAACCAGCCTGCACCCGCCGATTGGTGAATTAACTTCCTTTCAAGCCAATAATATCCGGAAAACCAGGATTCGACATCATTCCCTGAATACATTTCCGGTTCCCATCATTTCCTTTCCTATTTTTGCATCCGAATTATGTTTGACAGCCGGCAGAGGGTTATTATTTTCGTGTTTATCCTGGTGGCTTTCACCATGTTGGCCCGGCTGTTTTACATGCAGGTAATCGACGACAGTTATAAGGAAGCCGCTGCCAATATTTCCCTGCAGCGAATTGTCGAGTACCCGTACAGGGGCATTATTTACGACCGCAAAGGCCGCATCTGCGTGTACAATGTTCCGGTATACGATGTGATGGTTCTTCCTAAAGAAGTAAAAAAGAACATGGATACTCTCCGGTTCTGCTCGCTGTTCACCATCACCAAGGAAGAATTCATCAAAACTATGACCGCGGCCAGAACCTATTCCAAGGTAAAGCCCTCTCCTTTTGTAAAACAGCTGAGCCACACGGAATTTGCCCGTATTCAGGATCAGCTCATTGACTTCCCCGGATTCTTCATTTCCCCACGTACCGTCCGTGGGTACGATCATCCGAGTATGGGTGTGGCACTGGGTTACATCGGGGAAATTTCAGCCGGAAAACTCGACAAGCTCAAGGCTGAAGGAAACAATTATTACCGTTCCGGTGACTACATCGGCATTGCAGGTCTGGAGAACTTTTATGAGGAACAGCTCCGCGGAAAGCGGGGCGTCAAGTTTATGATGGTGGATGTAAACGGCATCCAGAAAGGTCATTACAAAGAAGGAATCTTCGATACCGCCGCCATCCGTGGAGAAAATCTGCACACATCGGTGGACCTTGAACTCCAGAAATTTGGTGAAGAACTGATGATCAACAAAAAAGGCTCGATCATCTGCATCGATCCGAAAACAGGTGAGATTCTGGCCATGGTTTCCTCCCCTACCTACGATCCCAACCTTCTTCGCGGACGGGAGTTTTCGAAAAACTACATGACCCTTCAGCGGGATCCGCTCAAGCCTTTGTTCAACCGGGCACTGATGGCACCCTATCCACCCGGATCCATTTTCAAAACACTCCAGGCTCTTACCGCTTTGCAGGAAGGTGTGATTGATTCGAACATGACCTGGCCCTGTGTGCAGGACGTGGTCCATTGTCACCCTCACCCGAATCCATGCAACCTGCGACAAAGCATTCAATGGAGTTGCAATCCCTATTACCTGCAGGTGTACCGAAGAATCATCAACCAGCACGCCAGTGGCAATACATTTCTGGATACCCGCATAGGCTACGACAAATGGCACCAATATATTTCCAGTTTCGGCATCGGCAAAAAACTGGGGATCGATATGCCCAGCGAGAAAAAAGGAATCCTGC
>DAIOVD010000221.1:0-6114 GCA_036759185.1 Catalimonadaceae bacterium
GTTTTACTGTAACCACCAAAGAATCTGCATTCCGGCAGGTGGTTTGATTGTTCAGTTTCACCAGCTTGTAAGGGAAGCTGGCACTGGTACCCCCGGTGTTTGGATTGATCAGGCTTATGTTTGGTCCTGAAGATGTACCGGAACTCAATCCGGTCGTTGGACTCCATGTGTAGGAATAACCGTCTGCATTCACTTCTCCAATCCGGATACTATCACCAGAACAAAAGGCAGAATCTAGGCCGGCATTGACAACCGGAAGCGGATTAACCCGAATGTTGATATCTTTTGTCCGCTGACAGGTCGTGTTCTGATTTGTTACAAGCAATGTGTATACAGTGTCACCTGGTGTCTGGGTAAGATTCACCAATGAAATTCCGGTTTGAGAAGAATCGGTACGGGTCAAACCTCTTGGAGGAGACCAGGCGTATTGAAATCCGGTTTGATTTGAAGTTCCAATTTGTGTAGAAAACCCGGAGCAAATGGAATCTTTTGAAGCCAATGAAAAGAATGGCAACGGATTGACTCTAAGGACAATGGAATCACTGTTTGAACAGGCTGGCTCTCCCGGCAGGACGACACCTTCCGTTTTCTTCACCGTGTATTTGTAAAACTGTGGAGCCAGACTATCCGGATTCAGTGTTACGGATGTGGTATCCCTCGTTGGATTCAACAATCCATTCAGAGGGCTCCATTGATAGATGGCAGAAACAGATTCGGCGAAACCGATCACCGTTTTCAGACCGGAACAAATGGTGGCTGTATCCGGACCGGCACTGACAGTCGGTAGCGCTTTCACCTTCACAATTAATGAATCGGCGTTCACACATTTTGTCTTATCATCTGTTTTTAACAGCTTATATGGAAAAGTCTGTGCAGCACCACCTACATTGGGATTGATCAGACTGATCAACGGGTTCGGGTTCACGGATGAGTTAAGACCGTTCGTTGGAGTCCAGAGATACGAATAACCCGTTTGCAGCGATTCACCGATTTTAATGGAATCTCCGGAACAAAGAGTGGTATCACTTCCTGCCCGAACGATTGGCAACGGATTCACCCGGATATTGATGGATTTCTCACGTGCACAAGTAGTAGAACTGTTGGTTACCAATAGCGTATAAAGCGTATCTCCCGGATTCTGTGTCAGATTGGTCAGTGAAATCTGGGTTTGTGCCGACGTGTTATTAGTCAATCCTCTGTCTGGTGACCAGGCGTATGCAAACCCATTTACTCCGGTTGTTCCAATGGTGGTTGAAAGTCCGGAGCAAATAGAATCCTTATCCGATAAATCAAAAAATGGAAGCGGATTGATCCGAACCAGAATAGAATCGCTGTTTACACAGGAAGGTTCCCCATCAAGTGGAGAAATCAATACTTCTGTTTTGGTAAGATAATAACGGACAAACTGTGGATTCACACTATCCGGATTCAGAGAAACGGTGGTGGTATCCTGATTTGGACTGAAAAGTCCGTTCACAGGCGACCAACTATAGGTAGCCGACTCAGACTCGTCCGTTCCGATAATGGTTTTTGAACCGGAGCAAATAGTTGCTGTGTCCGGACCTGCATTCACCACAGGTAAAGGCTTAACTGACAAACGGACGGTATCGGTTGACAAGCAGCCGCTTTCTCTGTGGGTTGCCTTTTGAACAAACGTAAAAACCTGATTCGTTGATCCGCTGTTTGTTAATGTAGCGAGTGTCCTGAAAGATGTATCAGAATCCAACCCGGCAGAAGGTGTCCATTGGTATTGATAATATTTATATCCGATTGGCTGATTCTGTCCAACTATTCTAGAACTATTCGAACAAAGGATGGAATCAGTCCCCGCATTGGCAATTCGTGGAATCCATCGGACAGTGACGGTATCTTTTGCAATACAACCACCCGGCCCGGAACTGGTCACCACATAGTTGGTTGTATCCGTAACAGTTGCTTTTGGTGTTCGGATGATGGCGGAACTTAGTCCTGTTGTTGGTGTCCAATTTACCTTTGTGTAACCACCGGCTGCGTTCAGGCTGATGGAACTATCCTGGCAAACAAATGGTGTTGCCGAAGTGGCCAGAATCGGAACAAGTTGAAAACGCTGGATTTTTTTGGACGAAGAATCTTTACATCCCAGACCGCTTGTTACCACAAGTCGGATTCGGGCAGTATCTCCCGGAATGGTCACATTCACCGCACTGTTGGTTGAGGAACCCACGATATTTCCTCCAAACAATTTCCATTGCCTTCCCGTTCCGGCGGGAGCGCTGTACGATATGGTCTGGTCTGTGGAACATATGGAGTCTCGCCCTGTAATAGTTGGAGCTTTAAAAGGATTTACAATGATGGTATAAATCACGGTATTGGTTTTGGGTGGGCAACCCAGATCAGCATACTTCACAACGACAGAATAGTTACGAACGATTCCTCCTGTGATGCCGCAATTGATCTTCCATCGGAACAATGTCTTCACGGAATCAACTCCAGTTACTGTTGGACACGTCGCGAGTGAGCCTGGATTGGTAGATGCACTAAAAAGCTCAGATTGTGCAGAAATGATTGTAGTATCAACATCAAAAGAGGAAAAAGGTATAATTACACTGTCCCCCTCTGAACGGATAAATGTAATATTCTCTTGAACATTTACTGGCGGAAATGGATCAGGTGGATTATTTGGAGCACACTCTTTCACGACCACAAGAAATTCTCTTCGGGTGGTTGAAAGAAGTATTTCAGAACCATTCGATAATGTCCGGTACTCCTGAATATCCACAGCAACTGCGTAATTACCATTGACATTACAATAATACTTTGTCAGACCTGTGGAAGGATTGATCGAGGCAAATCCACCTGGTCCAAACGGCTCAGATTGCGAAAATCCTGCCTGATATGTTGAAACTTCCGGATCAACATACGTTGCATCGGGATTGCCCCCTACACCGGAATATGGGGTAGCAAATGAATATATCAAACGATCTCCATCCGGGTCAAAAGCATTGTTTGAAATGGTGGCTGTGTCACCTTTACAAAAGAATGGAACGGCATCTCCAATAAATTGAGGAGAACTATTGGCAAAAATCGGAGACGGAATAGTGGCCAACCAGGTGTTGCCAGGATTGTTATTGCCTCCCGGAAAGAAAATATTGGTTGTGTTCTCTGTCCGGCAGCAGTTTTCATATTTCACCTTGTACCCTGAGAAGGACAATGGCAACTGAACTTCGAACGTAGTGTCAGTGATGGCAATATTTAGTTCAGTTAAGCCGGGAACGACACAGGAGGGAGGAACCGGAATCACCAATGGACGCATCCCACCAAAATAGGGATCAATGGCACATGGTCCCTGAACCTGATCTCCATGACTAGGCAGCCGCCAGTTAATCAAATCAAGTTCAAATGGCTGGGCATTGGGATCCTTCTGAATTCGCTCATTTGTTCCAGCATCATAAATAGCCAGAAATGGATCCTGTGCAAGGTTACCACAGCCCCAGTTACTCAACTGTCCGGGTGTTCCAACCCTATCTACGTAACCAACAAAGTGAATTAAATAGCGAAAGGGCCGATCTGTCGGCCCATTGCTACCTAAATACTTATATGTTAATTCTCCTCCTAAAATGTGAGTGCCAAAAGTCTGTAACCCAAAGGCCATCAGAACCAGCAAAATGCCGGAAAATTTTTTCATGTTTTGTGTATTTCTTGGTGGTTGCGGATGTTGAACTTATTTCTGAATAACAACCTTTTTATTGATCAAGCCATTATTTGTCATAACATGAATCTGATAAACACCAGAAGCAAGTGCGGTAAAATCAAGTGAAATTGGTTCTGTCATCCCGGATTCAGAGTGCGAACCTAATTCTTTGCCCTGGATGTTCAGAATTTTCCAGCCAGTGATCATCTGACCTTTCCCATCCAACGTAAATCTTCCTGTATTGGACGGATTGGGGAAGAGACTCACAAGGTCTGATGAAATCAGTTTTTGATTTGCCACGGCCCAGATCAGTTTCACTCTATAGTCTTCGATCTGGCCTTGCTGAGAATTGTAGCATGCCGAAGTGATGGCATTAAAACGGGTATCAGTTATTACCCTCATCCGAACCGGGACTCCCTGGCAGCGGGCTTCGGTAAGAAGAACATTGGCATTGTGAACGTTGTTATTCTGGCTGTTCATAACTGACTCATTCGCTGCCAGAAAGCCATCATTGTTGAAATCGATGTACACCCGACAGTTTTCCCGGGTGGCTCCTGTTGATGTATTTACAATCAACTGATTGGTTTGATTCGTGACTAATGCAACTACTTCAGCGGAGTCGGCAGTACAGGTCTTGTCAAGGTACCCTCCTTCCTGTGCAGCAAGACCGCTGCTTACATCCAGATTTCCAAACCGGACTCTGGTAATACCATTGGTCAGCCCTGGGGCAGCAACTGTATTGACACAATTGGCTGGTTTTGGTCCGGTAAGTCCCGAGACCGTCACATAGTTTGGCATCTCGACTGAATCCACACCGAAATTATTCTGTACTTTGAGTTTTATGGTGTACGTACCGGTGTTTGAATATTGATGCAATGGATTTTTTGTTGTAGAAGTTTGACCATCTCCAAATGACCAGAACCAGGACAATGGAACAAATTCTGAACTATCAGTGAACTGGATGTATCCGTTGCAACTGGTTTTATTGAGAGATGCAACATGAGCCACCGGAGGAGTTGTGTTTTGCTGCACAAGAACCGAATAATCTTCACACTGACCAAAGTTAGGATCCGTACATGGAAGAAGATTTGCGCCAGGTCCACCACCCCCGAAATCTGATAACACCCGCATCCGGAGTGCCGTATCGGCAACAGCGGTAACTGGAATCACCACATTTGAAGTGTGAATCTGAGCATTGGCTCCATTCAAAACTCGTTCTGCAGGATCTTCAAACTGGCCATTGTTGTTCCAGTCAATCCATACTCTGCAGGATTCCGGAAAATTTGAATTGGTTTGAACTGTCAGAGAATAAGTTGATCCAACAATAACAGATGTACGGTTTGAGCAGGATTCATCCACATAGTTTTCAGCTGGGGCTGTGGCACTTTGACGGTTAATGGTATTGAATACCACGCTTTGAATCCCGATCCCCTGGTTGTTTACTGTGTTAAGAGTTTGCGGAGTACAACTGGCAGGCTTCAGATTTTTACCATCCTGAATTGTAATGTAGTTGATTTTCTGAAGGGTATCTGAACCAATTGCGTTTGAAACAATCAATCGAACAGTGAAGATTCCAGTCGATGTATAGGTATGGACTGGATTCCTGAGATTTGATGAATCTCCATCCCCAAAATACCATTTCCATGATGTAGGGGCATTAAACGAGGTATCAGTGAATGAAATCACACCTGAACAGGTCACAGTTTCACTGGCTTTGAATAATGCGATGGGAGGCTGGTTATTTCCCTGAAGCACGATCTGATAATCTTCAACCTGACCAAATTGAAGTGTGTTACATGGTCCTGCAAGTGGAATATTCGAAAAATCTGAAACCACCCTCATACGTAGTCCAACACCGGCAGGAGCATTGCCCGGAATTGTAATGGTTCCCCCATGGCTGGTGGCTCCTGTGGAAGAAAAAACAAGTTCAGCATCGGCAAATGAGCCATCGTTATTCCAGTCGATCCAAACCCCAGCATTTTCAGTATTGGTGCCAAAGTTTACTATTGTGATGTTTTGGGTGGATCCAATTGGAGCTGCTCCGATTGTTCCGCAGGTGAAATCTTTGTATCCTTCTGAAGCCCCACCTGAGGTTTGATTAATCCCTGCAAAAATTACCTGCTCAATACCATACTGACAACAGGTTGTATTTGCTGGAGGCAAACAAAAAGCACCGGCCATTCCTGTGGTGTTGGTAATTGTTACAAAATTTGCTTTCACCACCGAGTCTGTTCCGAATTCGTTGGTTACAACCAGGGTGACTGTAAATGAACCTGTAGAAGTATATGTGTGCTGAGGAGATGGTTCTGTTGAATTCTGACCATCTCCAAATTTCCAAAGCCAGCTTGTAGGAAGAAATCGAGAACTATCAGAAAACTGAACGATTCCTGTACATGAAACTGTTTTGTCCACCCCAAAAATAGCGGTCGGTTTCACCGAATTAG
>DAIOVD010000222.1:0-3874 GCA_036759185.1 Catalimonadaceae bacterium
TGTGGAACAGCTAGTTCTACATATACTATTACCCGTAAGGTGGCTCCAGCCAGTACATTCACAAGGTTTAGTACTAACTTTCCAGCCCCAGTGGCTGGTGTATATTGTCTTCGTAAAAACACGGCATATACATTTCAGCTTAGCGGTGGTACAAATGTCCCTCCTAATGTAGTTTCGGCTGGGAATGCAGGATTGCCAACTGCTCTCGGAACATGGTCATGGGCCCCTGGGTCAAATATAATGACCCTCACCACACCATCGACTTCCGGAACTGCTACGGCATATACAGTAGGACTTAATAACATTACTTGCGCAGGTGGTAATATAAATGTACCAGATCAATATCGTCTGGCAACCGATCAGCCTTACACTTTTGCAATCACACCAGCGGTAACCAATTGTGGAAATTTCCAGGTGAGGGCAACTGGATTTCCTATTACCTGTCCGAATGCACTCTTTTATACCTGGAGTGTAAGCCCAGGTTCGGTGGTAATTGTGGGAATTCCTTCTGGTTGTGGAGTACAAAATGTGCAGATAGATCCAACCACTGTTCCTGTAGGCGGTTGTACAATTTCCTGTACTGTTAGTGCTACAGGCTGTATAATTCCTGGAACCTGCACAGTTTGCCAAAACTTTATTGTAACAAATCCAACTCCATTTATTGTACCTAATAACAGCCAGCCATATCTTGCAGGATGCCGGCCAGGTCCTGGAGGAGAAAATCCAAAAAGTGCATTGAGGGCTGCTACGGATCCAGATTTCGAGATAGACCCGAATCCAACTTCAGTTTCGTTAAGTGTAAAACTGAATTCAGGTAAAAATCAGGAATCAACGGTTTCTATTACAGATGTATCTGGAAAGCAGGTTCTTTCTGCTACCAAAGATTCTGATGAATTTACACTTGATGTTTCTTCACTCTCGAAAGGTGTATATATCATTTCTATTAACAACAGCAATGGATTGAAAACAAAGCGTTTTGTTAAAAACTAGTTTACGCTATAAAATGGCCGGAGTTCTCCGGCCATTTTTTCTGTTTTAAAATGAAGGCCACCATATATATTTTACTTTATCTTTTCTTACATTCAGGCATTGCTTGTCTTTATGGCCAAACCTTTACCCTCACCTCCGCCACTGGTAAAGAGTTTGACGATGTCTGGAAATGTGTTGTGGCAGACCATGATGGAAATACTATTATAGCTGGTCAGTTTTCGGACTCTGTGCAAATAGGTGACAGCCTAATAGTGCGATCATTTTCGCCCACAGGGCCATCTTTATTTGTATTAAAACTCAATCCACAAGGGAAAATTATTTGGGTATTGAAAGAGCGAAACAGCTTTAAATCAGATCCACAGGCAATTTCGATGGATCGGGACGGAAATTTTATATTGGCTTATTATGGAAATAATGCCAACAATTTTTCTGAAAATCAAGTGTTTACCGGAGCTGATCAGGGAGTAGGAATTGTGAAAATTTCAAAAAATGGACAGGTTATGAAACGGCAATTTATTAAATCCCACTTTACTGAATTTCAGACGTATGCAATACTCAAAAGCATGAGCACTGATAAAAATAAAAACTTGCTTTTTACGGGTGTGTTTTTTGGAAAAATAAGTATCCCGGTATCGCCAGGTAATGATACTTCTTTTCTAAATGATAGTTCAGGCTATAATGTGATAATAGGCAAATTGGACTCTAACCTTAACTTTTGTTGGGCGAAGCGGTTTTATCCTTCGAAAAGAAATTATGTTCCTTTTAAGAATCCTGAATGCAATGGAAATGCTGTTGTAGCAGACCAGGATGGTAATGTTATTTTTGTTGGAGACTCAAAGGATACGCTTTTTCTAGATGTGGAACGGCAGCAGTATCTTGCCAATCATGCTTTGGCAGATTCCAACAATAGATTCATTTCAGCCAATCCCTGGATTATTAAATACACATCAGCTGGGGAGTTTATTTGGGGAAAAATGGGCCAAAATCCTATCTCTGGTACGGTATTTAATGGCGTCTCAGTTGATCAGTACAATAATATTTATGTAAGTGGCAAGGGCATAGGTGGGTACCAGGCCAGTCCTCCATACTTTGAATCCGATACGGGCAATGTCTATCAAAAGCAAACAGGTATCATCTTCAATAAGTTTTCACCGGATGGAAATGTGCTGTGGTTAAACTCGACGGAGATTCCCAATCAATTTTTAGGGAGCGGAGATGGAAAGTTTGTCATACCAGACTCGGCTGGAAATTTTTACGTAGCTGGTGGATTTTTTGGCCGAATTGATTTTGACCCTGGTGCGGCGACCAAATTGCTTATAAGTACCAATGCCAATTTATTGCCAACAGCTACTGATTTTGCGGTAGCGAAGTATTCTAAAAAAGGCCAGTTGTTTTGGGTGTCCAGAACTACCGGCACATTATCAGATCCTTATCTTAATTCAGGCGCAACCTATAACCCGAAAATCAATTCCTTCATGATTTGTGGTGATTATGCGGGAATTTTAAGGTTTAATGGAATCGCAAGCCCGAGCTATACCAGCAGACAACCTTCCGGAAGTAGTACTGCTGTTGCCGATGGTTTTTATGCCTTGATAAGCAATAGCTGTTTGACCCGCACCCAAATCCACGACACCATCTGCTACGGCACCACCAAATCCTTCGATGGAGAAACCCTTACGAAACCAGGCAAATACATCCGCCTGAAAATCTACAACCCAGCCAATCAATGCGAAGTTTGGGAAGAACTTTTTCTCCATGTTCGCCCTGAAATTCAGGCCAGTGCCGGTGCTGATATTTCGGTTTGTAGTGGAAAAGTGCAATCACTTGGCACTGATTCTTTGTCAGGACTTAGCTACCAATGGCAGCAAATAGGTGGAAGCTTCACAAGCACCCAGGCCAGACCAAAGCCGGGCTACACCAATTTCTCTGATTCCATTCAGCGATATCGGTTCGCACTTCAGGTTACCGATTCCAAAGGTTGCCAGAAGCGTGATACCATCCAACTGGCCCTTTCACCTGTATTGCGTGCCAGTCTCGCCAAGACCATCTGCCCCGGTGAAACGTTCGAGGACTACTCCACCAACGGAACTTTTAAAGACACCCTCGTTTCCAGTCATGGCTGCGACAGCATCCGGACTTTAACCCTGAGTTACGACATCCCCAACAACTCCATCCAGCTATCAGCTGAGTTTGGCGCTTTGGCTGCTCCCGGTCAGGACGGCTACCAATGGCTGGACTGCAATGCCGGATTTGCTCCCCTTCCGGGCGAAACCGATTCCAGCTTTGCCCCGACTGTTTCAGGAAGTTACGCCGTTCGGGTCACCAAAGGAAATTGTGCGGATACGTCCGGCTGCCTCTTTCTTGTCAATACCGAACCAAAGATCGGCACCCGATCGGGACTCAACATTTTTCCAAACCCGGCTCAGGGTTTCACCACCATCGATTGCCCCTCCTGCAAAGAAGGACAGACCATCGAAATCTTTAGCACTGAGGGTTCACGAATCAAATCCATGAACATCGGCCCAAACAGACGAATCTCCGTCGAAGGATTGCCTGCCGGAATCTTCAACGTCCGTGCAAAAGGCCGTCATTTTATCCCCGAAAAACTTGTGATATGGTAAGTACCTCAACACAAACCATTCAGAGTAAATCAGTGCATACTATCTGCCATTTTCTTTCAATTGGTCAGATATGCAAACGTCAGTTCATTGTTACAGAATGAATAAAAACCCATCCGTCCCCTGAAACCCTGTTTCTACGGACCGCACATTTATTCCTTTCCTTTCTTCAGATCCATTGCAATGGAGGGCTGTCCGAATTTCGGGCAGCCCTTTTTTTACTGTAATTTCAATTGCTCAGCTTACACAAGAACCTCCGGCATCAA
>DAIOVD010000222.1:3974-6067 GCA_036759185.1 Catalimonadaceae bacterium
CCTTTTTTTACTGTAATTTCAATTGCTCAGCTTACACAAGAACCTCCGGCATCAATCCCGCCAACGTTTCCTGAATGGACAACTCTGCCGATTCAAGAGCCGGTAAAAAGGACGGGTCCTCCGCCGCAATCGAGGTGGTTTTGTAGTACGCGATACCCTCCTGCAGATTGTCGGCAAACTTTTGGCAATAGGCTACTTTTTTGTCGTCCGAACCAGCGGCCACGGTTTGCTCTTTCAGAAATCCCAGATACAAGGCCAGCTCGTTGACGAACATGTGCGGACGGTCCACTCCTTCCAGCAGATTCGTTCGACCGTAAATATGGTCCGTCATCTCCTTCAGGCTTACGATTTTATCAAAATAGGCGATGTTCGGACCCGGACAGATCGTCACGCTTTTCAGCTTTTTGAGGAAGGGAACATTGTACAAATGGCTGGCCGAATTACTCAGGCCCACACACAAACATTCCTTTCCATGCACTTCTTCCATTTGCTTCTCCAGTTCTTCCGGCGGAAGGCCCAGCGACCGCAGCTGTTCTGATTTCAACAGTTGGTATTTTTTCGAGGCCGTACAAATTGGCTCTTTGGTAAACTCTGTGTTAAAGGCCAGGTGCTTTTCTGTACAGGGACTTCCCGGCTTTCCGCCCGCAATGCGACGGAGACGTTCCTCATCCGAACTGGTTCCTTTCAGATAATGGTATCGAACACCCAATGGCGAAAAATGACTCAGCATCAGGTCCGGTTTCCGGGCATTTTGCAGACGTTCCAGCGTGGGCTCGTCTACGGTTGTGGCTTCCGGACAAAGCAGAAACGGCGTTCCCCAACCCGTGGCATCCAGTGCATATTCGTTCAGAAGGAAATCATTTTCCGCTGCCGTACCTATGCCACCCTGTGCCGTAATCCGGATCGGATGCGGCTTTTCAAACGAGATTTTACCCTTCGCTTTCACCGCAGGCTGGTAGATTTCGTGCAGGGATTGGACCAGTTCCTGCCGCTTCATTTTAAATTCTTCCAGAATCGGTCCCATCAGAAATCCGTCTGTGGCGAAGGCATGGCCACCGCAGTTCAGCCCCGATTCGATCCGGAATTCGCTCACCCAGATTCCTTTCTTGGCCAGATACTTACCCTGAATCAGGGCAGAGCGGTAGTCGCTCACCTTAATCACCACTTTCTTCCGGAAGGCACCCCAGGCCGTGGCATCAAAATCGGTGAACTTTTCCAGATAGTTGTACAAACGTGGATTCAGACCAGCCGAAAATACAATCGAGGCATGTGTCAGATCGCTCATCGCAAAGCCACGAAGAGCAGCCAGCGCATCCGAGCCATCTTGTTCCGGAACGCCTTTGTTGCCCGAAGCATTGCCATCAAGCTTGGTCATAATGTTCACGTCGATGCTGCCCGCCGACATCTTTTTCCGAAGGATCGATTGCAGGTAAAGCTTCTCCTTCTCATCTGCACACCGGGTCATTTTCAGGTACAGTTCCCGCAGCGGACTTTTGGTTGGCAGCATTTCAAAATACCGGCAGATGTCGCTCCCCGCTTTAAAAGCACTCAGTTTCAGTTGGTCCATTTGAAGTGACACAATCCGGTTCACCAGATTCAGGTAGTCAGTAATCCGCTTTGCCCGGTAATCCGGCACATGGGTATCGATCGGATGGTAGACCTCATTCAGTTTGCGGTAATAATGTTCCCGCATCATTTCAATCAGCCGGTCTTCCACAATCGAAATCACCGACGCAATGCCAAACTGCGCCACTTTGATGGGCGAATCAATGGTAAAAGCCAGACCCATTACGGGAATGTGAAACGAGTGAAAATCAGTACGCATAGAAGGTTTGGAGTGCAGGATGCCGTCCGAAAACGAGCATGTGAATGGAGGATGGATCACGATTGTTTTTGCCTTTCACCCGGATGGAAAATGTCTTCATCCGGAGTTGGTCCGGAAGCGAAAGTAAGGCTATGGTGCACCGGCATTTATGATCCCGATCACCAGAAAAAGTAAGGAAAATCAAATTTGAAGAAGCTGGTGGATTTCGTTTTGTTGGGCGGCATTTCCGGCTGTCCAGGGGTTCGCTTCGCTCCGTGCAAAGCACCGG
>DAIOVD010000223.1:0-1148 GCA_036759185.1 Catalimonadaceae bacterium
TTCCGATGGAAGAAGTTCACAGTGTCGTTTTTATCCCAAAGCAAGAATTATGAATTATGAATGATGAATGATGAATTGCTAACTACTAATCACTAACTACTAATTACTAATCACTAACTACTAACTACTAATCACTAACTACTAATTATCATTCATCATTGATTCTCTACGATGGCCAAAACCTTAATCGTACTATTCGTTTTACTCTCTGCTAATCTACTGGCTCAGGTTCCGGAATGGAAGAATCCGGAGGTGAGTTCTGTGAATCGGGAACCGATGAGGGCGACGTTTTTTCCGTTTGCTTCGGTCGAAGATGCGGACAAGGGCGTGGAAAAAGCCCGGAATTTTGAAAGTCTGAACGGCCTCTGGAAGTTTCGTTGGGTGACCAGCCCAGCCGGAATTCCTCCCGGTTTCAAGGAAATTCTTCACGAAGATTTTGAGTGGGATAATTTTCAGGTCCCGGCAAACTGGGAATTCAAAAACTATGGAAGTCCCTATTTTGGTCGGCATCACCTTTTCGGACAGAACCGTCAGAATACCGACGAAAATCCGGTGAGTCCTGCTTACCTGCCGGTTCCGGAAACGGACAATCCGGTGGGATTGTACCGCCGCAGCTTTCTTCTGCCGGAACAATGGAAGGATAAAAAGGTATTCATTCATTTTGGTGCCGTAAAATCGGCTTTTTATCTCTGGTGCAACGGAACCTACGTGGGCTACAGCGAAGACAGCAAACTGCCCGCTGAGTTTGAAATCACCTCTTTCCTTCGTGATGGCAGCAACCACCTGACCGTAAAAGTCCATCGCTTCTCCGATGGATCGTATCTTGAAAAGCACGATTCCTGGCAGGTTTCCGGAATGGAACGTGAGGTCTTTCTTTTCGCTACTGAACCTGTCTGGCTTCAGGATTTTTTTGTTCGGGCCGGATTAACCAACCATTACAAAGACGGATCGCTGGAGATTTCTGCTAAAATCAAATCCTATCTTTCTTCCAACCAAAACCTGACAATGGAGGCGGACCTGAAAAATGCGCAGGGAAAACTGGTATGGAAGGATGTAAAACCGATCAATGCGAAGGCCAGTCAAATAACAGACGGCACTGTTTTTAAAGCACAGATTACCAAAATCCTGCCGTGGAATGCGGAAACGCC
>DAIOVD010000223.1:1248-6010 GCA_036759185.1 Catalimonadaceae bacterium
GAACTATGCAACGAATACGGATTGTATGTGGTGGATGAACCGAATATTGACTGCGAAACCAATGTGGAATTGATCGAAGGATTGACAGTCAGCAATCGGGGTGAATGGAAAAAGGCATTTATTCAACGAATGATGCGAATGGTGGACCGCGATAAAAATCAGCCCAGCATTCTGATCTGGGGACTTGGAAACGGACCGGGAGATGGTCAAAATTTTGAATCCGACTATTCACTGGTGAAACTTTTTGATCCAACCCGGCCTGTCCTGTTTGAAATGGCAGGTCCAAAACAAAGCACCGATTTTCAATGTCTCAATTTTCCTTCTCTAAGATCTCTGGTGAAAACAGGCAATGAAAAAACCAGCCGGCCTGTGTTACTGACCCATTATGGAAAGGCCTCCGGAGATTCGGTTTTATTGTTTGAAGCACAATGGAAACAAATCGATTCCATCCCGTCATTAGCAGGTGGATTTTTGAATTTGTGGTCCGATCAAAGGATGCGTCGGTACCGGAACGGGGAAATGGTTTTCACGTACGAAACGGAAGACCCAAAACAGCAACCAGTTCTTTTGGAAAATGCTGTTGTCAACCCGGACAGGGAAGGAAATCCGCAGGCAACCGCCATAAAAAATGGTTACAGTCCGGTTCAGATGGAAGCTCAGATGATGGAGAAATTTGTTTCCGTCCGTTTGAAAAACCGTTTCAGTTTCCGCGATTTTTCGGGACTGAAAGGTAAGGTGTCGTGGTATCTGGATGGGAAACTTCTGAAGACAGAACCATTCAAAATTAAATCCATCATTCCAGGAGAAAGCCTGGTTCTGTACCTACCGATGCCTTCCGAAATTTCAAAAGCAGAACCAATTTCGAAGGGAGTATTGCTGGACGTGATTCAGGAAAAAGAAAATGGGATTCTTCCTGCTCTTCATGTAATTACAAGCAAAGCCATGGGCCTGGTTCCGGCACCACTCCCATCCCCTACTGAGAAAAAGTAAGGTTCTCTGCAAGCGATTCATTTCGAAACTGAATTCCGTGAAACAGGCAGAACAGATTTTCAATGATCGGATTCATCAGACCTCTGCTAAATTAATTGAATCCCCTTGAGTCGAACCCTTCGCTGATTAAGGCAAACCTCTATATTTGCGCCGCCTTCCGGCATAAAACACCATCTATGAAATACAAACGCATACTTTTGAAACTGAGCGGAGAAGCTCTTCTGGGCAAGAAAGGATTTGGAATTGATCCGAATATGCTCAAGCTCTACGCGTCAGAGATCAAAAAAGTGGCCGACATGGGCGTTCAGGTTTCTGTGGTGATTGGAGGAGGAAATATTTTCCGTGGTGAAGATGCCTCCGGTGCCGGAATCGAACGGGCAACCGGCGATTATATGGGCATGCTGGCTACGCTGATCAATGCCATGGCCATTCAGGGTGCTTGCGAAAACGAAGGATTGTACACCCGGTTGATGTCGGCACTGAAAATCGACGAAGTCTGTGAACCATTCATTCGTCGTCGTGCCATCCGCCACATGGAAAAAGGACGGATCGTCATTTTCGGAGCTGGAATTGGCCGTCCGTTTTTTACGACGGATTCCGCAGCCAGCCTCCGGGCAATCGAAATCGATGCCGATGTGGTTCTGAAAGGAACCCGTGTGGATGGAATTTACTCGGCTGATCCGGAGAAAGACCCAAGTGCAACCCGCTTCAAAAGCATTTCCTTTGATCAGGTGTATGAGATGGGTCTGAATGTAATGGACATGACCGCCTTCACACTCTGCAAAGAAAACGATCTGCCGATCATTGTTTTTGATATGAACAAACCCGACAATCTTCTGAAACTGATTCAGGGCGAAGAAATCGGAACTTTAGTAACCGTTTAAACAACACTTAGAAAAAAGAAACCGTTTACAGCAATGGAAGAAATTTCAATGTATCTGGATGAAGCCATCGAACTAATGGACAAGGCCATTAAACACACCGGCCTTGAATTCAACAAAATCAGAGCCGGAAAAGCAACCCCTTCGATGGTGGATGGAATCACAGTGGATTATTATGGTGTCCCAACTCCTCTCAATCAGGCGGCGACTGTAAACACAACCGATGCCCGTACTCTGATCATCCGTCCATTTGAAAAGAAACTGATCAACGACATTGAACGTGCCATCATCAATTCCGATCTGGGACTGAGTCCGCAAAGCGATGGCGAAGTGGTTCGTCTGGTCATTCCTCCATTAAACGAAGAAAGACGCCGTGCCCTCGTGAAACAAGTGAAAAACGAAGGAGAGGCAGGTAAAGTGAGCATTCGCTCCATCCGGAAGGAAACGAATGAAGAGCTCCGCAAACTCCTGAAGGACGGTGCCTCAGAAGATGACATCAAGAAAGCCGAAGAAAAAGTGCAGGCCCTCACCGACAGCCACATTATCAAAGTGGATCAGATGATTGCTGAAAAAGAAAAAGAAATAATGACGGTGTAACAGCACCCGAATCAAATATCAAACCGGTTGAATAGCCGGTTTTTTTATGCCTTTTCCGATGCATCTGCTGTAAGAGTCAGAACCGGATTCGGGAGAAAATCCAAGCCGGACGAAGGGACGAAACCGTTATTTGGACAAAAACCTCAAATTCTGGCATGGGAAAATTGGTTCTAATCTGATGGTAGTGCTTACACGAAAGAATAAGCCAAACGTGTCACTCAGAATCCTGGATCCTGCGTGACATTTATCATAGAAAGTCACGACATCAGTCACTAATAAACAGCTATTCAGTCAATTACGAAATAATCAGATTGGGATTGTCTGATATGGGACTTTGAAGGCCACATTCGTTTCAAAGATTAGGGAGGGATCGTATCTTACATAAATTACCATGCCTGAAGCGGCCATTTCCAGGTCCACAATTCCGCTTTTAGGAGTTTTTACCCAAATGATTAACAGGCGTAATTTTTCAACCCGCCACGCACCGGAACTTTGTTTTGCAGCCTTCACTTTTGAATCAACGAAAACATCATCCCTGAACAATATTAATAGTGCATCATGAACACAGAGAAAACAACAAAAAAAGTGGCATACAGCCCACTCAACGTGGAGATCTTCTTCTATTTTCTCACGCTGATCGTCTCATTGGTTATTTTGCTCTTTACCAACCTGTTTTAAGATAAACAAGAGCTGCGTTTTTCAGCAGAAAAGGCACCTTAACCGGGTGCCTTTTCTGTTTTTTGTGCTTTTTGCACCGGCATTTGTGTCCACTGATTTTCTATGCTGTTTTTCCTTCCCGACTTCCAAAACCCGGTGATGCCGGAAACCGAATCGATGCACTGCATCAAAGTGCTGCGCAAAGGAAAGGGCGATACCGTCCGCGTGACCGACGGACAGGGAAAAATGTCGGATGCCCGGATAACCGATCCGAATCCGAAGCGGTGTGGACTGGAACTGCTGAACCCGATTGAAAAATCCAAAGACTGGGAAGGGATTGTCTGGCTGGCGGTGGCACCCACCAAAAACCTGGACCGGATGGAATGGCTGGTGGAAAAAGCCACGGAGATTGGGTGTGACGGATTTCTTTTTGTGCGTACTGCCCGTACTGAACGTGACCACCTGAATCTGGAACGGTTGCAGAAAGTAGCGCTTTCAGCGATGAAACAATCCGGACAAGCCTGGCTTCCGGATTTGATCTGGGCCCCGAAATGGAACCAGATTCCCTGGGAAAAATTTGACCGGATTCTTACTGCTGATCTCACGGCCCAAAATCCGGTTTGGAAGCGGAATCCAAATGAAAGCTGCTTGTTGTTTATCGGACCCGAAGGAGATTTCACACAACAGGAACTGGAAGACCTGAAGCAGCATCAGGCAGAAAGCATTCGTCTCAGACCGCAGGTATTACGGACGGAGACCGCGGCTTTGTATGCGTTGATGCTGGCGCATGTGTAGATAAAGTCCCGAAAAACCAATTGGGCAAAATTCAAGAACCTGAAAGAGAAAAAATACGGATGGTTTTTGAGAACATTCATTTCATTTATTCCTCAAATAACAAATGCAATGGCAAAACCTGATTTTAGCAAAATCACATACGATACCTTCCGGATTATTCTGGGAATTGTGTTTCTGTCTTCCGGCATTGGAAAATTTTACGGCACCTCCGGACTGATTGGTCCTGGCTGGATGTTTGCCGAACTGAAACCCTACAGCCTGCTCCTTTTTGCCGTTTTTGTAGCTCTGGCCGAAATCATCATCGGTTACATTTTGCTGATTCGCCGGTTTAGTACCCTGGGTGCTGTGATGCTGTGTCCCATGATCCTGAATATCCTCATCGTGGTGATTTCACTGAAATGGCAGGGGACACCTCTGATTGATTCAGTTTTCCTTGCCATGAATCTGTATTTGCTGTACCTCGACCGCCATAAACTGCTTCCGGTTCTTGGGATCCAATCCACAGCGGAACTGAAAACGGTACTGTCCGAAACCGGGCCGTATCTTTTGGTTTTGATTGTAATTCTGGCCGGCGTCCTGCTTTCCTTCTGGTTTGGTCCGGAATTCCGGCTGCTCACAAGAACGGGGCTTGCAGGTTTGGTGGGGGTGGTTTTGTACAAGGCCTGGAAAAACAACAACCGGCATACACTTAATTGATTAACGTTTACGACTTTTTTTAATGATCCACATCAAACGCACCCAATCTTCCGATCCGGATTTTCAGAAACTAATCAAAGACCTCGACCGTGAACTGGCGATCCGCGATGGAGATGAACACGCATTTTTTGCTCAGTACAATACGC
>DAIOVD010000224.1:0-6006 GCA_036759185.1 Catalimonadaceae bacterium
GGTAAATCCTTGATGCTGGAACCGATGGGTCTGATCGGATTTTACTCTGAAAAAAAAGAAATTCTGGATTATCCCGGACTGGCTTGCCCTCAGGTTGGTTCGTATCTGAAAGGATTACAGAAGAAAATTCCCCATCGGTTGACAGATTCTGAGACAAACGACTCCGTCCTTCAGAAATTTCATCCGGAATACCTTCTTATCTGGAGAGAAGAGAGACAAGCCTTTTCCCATTCAGAATATTTTCAACGTCACTATCGTAATATGGAATCATTCCCATACTTTCTGAAAGAGCCCCGGATGGATTCTGTGTTTTTATACCGGGCTATCAGGAATTAAACTGGTTCATGGCCACCTGCATTCCGCGGGAACAAAAGCAAAGGCATGCGTCGACAGCTTTGTCGACCCAATCATTCAACTGGATCGATTCATCCTGGTTAAATTGTCCCAGAACATAGTCAACTTGTTTTCCCTTATGGAAATCCGAACCGATTCCCATCCGCATTCTTGGGTATTCCTGTGATTTGATTTTCAGTTCAATATCCGACAATCCGTTGTGTCCGCCGGAAGATCCTTTTGGGCGGATACGGATCTTTCCGAAAGGAAGTGAGATATCATCGGTGATAACAAGTATATCGGTTACATCTGCAGACGCCACTTTCATCCAATGCGAAACAGCATCGCCTGATAGATTCATGAATGTTGTTGGCTTAATGAGGTACACGATCTGGCCTGAGGATTGAAATTTAGCAACGGAAGCCAGCCTTCCGGATTCAAAACGAAGACCCTTTTTAGAGGCAAAGGCATCCAGAACGGAAAAGCCAATATTATGACGGGTACCCTGGTATTTTTCACCAATATTGCCGAGCCCTACAAGTAAAACAGACATAGAATTAAAATGGAAACAGAAATCGAAATTGGCCGGACCTGGGAACATGCATTCCGGTTTTCGCAGGATCAGGTCAATGCGTTTGCAAACATAACGGGAGATACGAATCCTTTGCATATCAATCCGGAATATGCGGCTCAGACGGCATTTAAAAAACCAATTCTGCACGGAATGCTGGGTGCCTGCGTATTCAGTAAAGTGTTTGGCACTGTTTATCCCGGACCAAAAAGCATATATCTGAGTCAGTCGCTCGAATTCCGAAAGGCCTTGTTTCCGGATGAAAACTATTTAGCCAGATTCACCATCATTGCATTCGAACGCAAGCGGATTACCGTATTGACACAGATTCTGGATTCCGGAACGGGCGAAGAACTAACAACAGGAGAAGCAATTCTCCGTATCCGCTGAAGTATCCGGCCTTCGAAATTTGAATTTCGATCCTAAAAAAAAAGGATGGCTTTTGACCATCCTTTCCTTTAAAATATTGTACAGATTCTAATTGGCAGCCGGGGCCATCTGTTCCAGGCGGGCTTTCATTTTTCTGGCATCCGGAGCTTCCTGGCTTTCGTGATATTTCTCAATCACCTGGGTGTAGGTATTAATGGCTTCGGAATAATTTTTCATCAGTTCCTGAACCAGACCTGCTTTCATCAGATATCTCGGAGAGAAGAATTTGTTGGGTGCATGAAGAGCCGCCTTCTTGTAATATTCAAGAGCGTGGTCCAGATCATTCAACTCAAGATACGCATCCCCGATCATGCAATTGGCACGAGGTGTAATCAATAAGTCATCAGAATTGAATCCTGACAAATTATCGATGGCATCCTGGAATTTTGACTGCTTAAGATAAATCGCACCGATGTAAAATTTCGCCAGTTTTCCGGCTTTGGTGTGACCATAATCTTCAGCGATTGATTTCAACCCAATGGCAGAACCATCCCCATTCAACGCCTTATTCAACGAATCAGCTTCGAAATAATAAACGGCTGAAAACATTTGTTTCTGCGCTTCTTCATTCTCAGTACTCTGATACCAGCGGTATCCGAAAAACCCTCCGATCACCAACGCAATAGCACCGGCAAAAATGGCGATCTGTTTCGTATGCTTTTCCAGATAATCCTCAAAGCTGGTGAGCTTTTCAACCAGAACTTCCGGATTTTCAAGGGCTGAAGCCTTGTTTGCTTCTTGTTCTTTTACTTCTTGACTCATGGTGATTATTCGATAATGTATGGATAATCTGCCTCAGCGTATACATCCTTATACACTTCATCGACAGAAGGGTAAGGAGATTCCTCAGCAAATGTCACACACTCGTTTACGATTTCTTTTATTTTTAATTCTACTTTTTCAAGGTCAGACTCAGTTGCCCAACCATTGTTCATCAAAACTTCTTTTACATGCTCAATCGGATCCTGGTTCTTGTATGATTCCAGTTCCTCTTTCGTCCTGTACTTGGCAGGGTCAGACATTGAGTGTCCTTTATAGCGGTAGGTTCTGAGTTCGAGCAAGGTTGGGCCTTCTCCTTTTCTTCCACGTTCTGCCGCCTGAGCAAATGCTTCATGCACAGCCTCGGGACTCATTCCGTTTACTGCTTCTGAAGGCATGTCGTAGGCATGACCCAGCTTGTAAAGATCCGTTACATTGGATGTTCTTTCCACTGATGTTCCCATCGCATACCCGTTGTTCTCAATCACAAAAACGACCGGAAGCTTCCATGTCATCGCCATGTTAAGAGCTTCGTGAAATGCACCCTGACGGACAGCACCATCGCCCATATAGCAATAGCACACATTTCCTGTCTTATTGTACTTTTCAGAAAAGGCAATTCCTGCACCCATTGGAACCTGTGCTCCAACAATTCCATGACCGCCCATAAAATTGACGGCCTTGTCAAAAAAGTGCATTGATCCTCCTTTTCCTTTGGAACAACCGGTTGCCTTGGCAAACATTTCTGCCATTAAAGCTTTGGGGTCAGATCCAAGAGCGAGCGGCAAACCATGATCCCGGTAAGCAGTAATCCATTTATCATCCTTAATGGATGCTGAAACTGCCCCGGAGGCACAGGCTTCCTGCCCGATGTACAAATGGCAAAAACCTTTAATCTTTTGCTGGCCATATAGCTGACCCGCTCTTTCTTCAAAGCGACGAATGAGCAACATGCTCTCATACCAGAACTCATATCTCTCACGAGGATGACTTGTTCCGGCTGCCGTCGTTTTTTTAGATGCTTTGGACTTCGCTTTTTCCATTCACTACAAATTTATGCCTGGCCCATCGTCCCTCCAAAATTGAAGGGGATTTTAGGCATATCACTCATGTCCTTAATATCTCCGAATGAATCCTGATACCGCTCTACATTGTCTTTCAATGCCTGAAGAAAACGGACAGCATGTTCTGGTGTCATCACAATTCTTGATTTCACTTTTGCTTTGGGAACCCCGGGCATAAGCCGGATGAAATCAATGACAAACTCCGTATTGGAATGGGCAATCATCGCCAGATTGGCGTAGATGCCTTCTGCCATCTCTTCTGAAAGCTCAATATTGATCTGGTTTCCCTGCTCCTGATTTTCCATGAATGTGAATTAGATAATTGAGGCTTCTCTTTTTGTTTTTCTGTACCCCATTGAAGAAGGAACGGATGCACCTCCCTGCTCAGCAATCTGAGTAAGGTTGTCCAGTTCTGTTTTAGAACCAACGATGAGGTGCTCATAGTTTCTCATACCAGTTCCGGCTGGAATCAGGTGACCTACAATTACGTTCTCTTTCAGACCAAGGAGACTGTCAGCTTTTCCTCGGATGGAAGCTTCGCTCAATACCTTGGTTGTTTCCTGGAAGGAAGCCGCTGATACAAAGCTTTCTGTTCCCAATGAGGCTTGTGTAATACCCATCAGAATCGGACGGGATGTTGCAGCTTCTGCCTCACGAACTTCAACCAGTTTCGCATCTCTCCTTCTCAGGCTGGAATTTTCATCCCGCAGACGCTTGGTAGATACAATCTGACCTGGTTTCAGTACCAGAGAATCACCTGCTTCAGTTACAACTTTAGCCCCCATGATTTCATCGTTTTCACGACGGAATGTGAACTTGTCAACTGATTGTCCCGGAAGGAAATTGGTATCTCCTGGCTCCGTGATTTCCACTTTCTGCATCATTTGGCGAACGATGATTTCAATGTGCTTATCATTGATTTTCACCCCTTGCAAACGATACACTTCCTGAATTTCATTTACCAGATATTCCTGAACTGCAGTTGGCCCTTTGATGGCCAGGATATCAGAAGGTGTAATGGCACCATCTGACAACGCCATACCGGCTTTCACATAGTCACCATCCTGAACCAGAATGTGCTTGGACAATGGAACCATGTATTTTTTCTTCACACCGTCGCGGGACTCGATGAAGATTTCACGGTTACCACGTTTGATACCTCCATATGTAACGATACCATCAATTTCTGACACGATCGCCGGATTGGATGGATTACGGGCTTCGAAAAGCTCTGTTACCCTTGGAAGACCTCCGGTGATATCCCGGGTTTTACCAGCCGATCTTGGCATTTTCGCCATAACCTGACCAGCTTTAATTTTCTGACCATTTTCTACCACAAGGTGAGCACCTACAGGTAGATTGAAGGTCTTCGTATCAGATTTACCGGATACCCCGATGGCAGGGTTTTTGGCTTTATCCTTTGTTTCAATGATTACTTTTTCACGGTGACCGGTTTGCTCATCGTATTCCTCACGGTATGTGATACCTTCTTCGATGGATTCGAATTCAACTTTTCCATCGATATCCGTCAGGATCACCGCGTTGTATGGATCCCAGTAACATATCTCCTGTCCTTTTTCCACTTTCTGTCCGGACTTCACTTTAAGGAATGATCCGTATGGAATATTAGCGGTCATCAGAATTTTGTCGGTTGTCACAGCCATCCCTTCAGCAATCAGGCGAAGTTCACCTGTACGACCAATTACAACATCGACAGCTTCTCCGTCATTGGTTGTTGTAGCGAGAGTACGAACTTCATCGAAGATGACGATACCGTCCTGTTTGGCACGAATGGAAGATTCAACTGCAATGTTGGAAGCAGTACCACCGACGTGGAACGTTCTCAGAGTCAGCTGAGTTCCCGGCTCACCAATTGACTGGGCCGCAATAACCCCTACTGATTCACCTCTTTGAACCGGATGACCTTTTGCAAGGTTCCGTCCGTAACAGGCAGCACAGATTCCGCGTTTTGTTTCGCAGGTCAGAACGGAACGGATCTCGATTTCCTCGATTCCGGATTCGTCCAGTTTCTTAGCGATGTCATCCGTTACTTCTGCGTTATTTCCAACAATCAGTTCACCGGTAGACGGATGGAAGACATCGTGTACCGATACCCGACCGACAATACGCTCAGATAATGGTTCCACTACTTCTTCGTTTTCTTTCAATGCTGAAACGGTGATTCCGCGAAGAGTGCCGCAGTCCATTTCATTGACAACCAGATCCTGGGCAACATCATGAAGACGACGTGTCAGGTAACCGGCATCCGCTGTTTTCAAGGCTGTATCGGCAAGACCTTTACGGGCACCGTGGGTAGAGATGAAGTACTCCAATACATCCAGACCTTCTTTAAAGTTTGAAAGGATCGGGTTTTCAATGATCTCTCCTACTGAACCCTGAAGATTTTTCTGAGGCTTGGCCATCAGACCCCTCATACCACCAAGCTGGCGAATTTGCTCTCTGGAACCACGGGCTCCGGAGTGCATCATCATATAAATACTGTTGAAACCCTGATTGTCGTTTTCCAACTGACGCATCAGCGTTTCTGTAATTTTCGAATTCACACGGGTCCAGATATCGATTACCTGATTGTAACGTTCGTTATCTGTGATAAGACCCATCTGGTAGTTGGCCCAAACGCTTTCCACTTCTTCTTTTGCTGCTGCAACGAGAGAATCTTTTTCGTCTGGGATTTTGATGTCATCAAGACCAATGGACAAACCACCGCGGAAGGCAATTTTAAATCCAAGTTCCTTGATATCATCGAGGAATTTCGCTGTGCGTTTCACTCCGCATTCACGGTATACATCAGCGATGATTTAAAATTGCCTTCCGCGGTGGTTTGTCCAT
>DAIOVD010000225.1:0-5993 GCA_036759185.1 Catalimonadaceae bacterium
GGTGAAAATTATGTTTTCTGGGGTGGGAGAGAAGGGTATTCTTCTTTACTGAATACCGATATGAAGCGGGAACAGGAGCACCTGGCCTGGTTCCTTCATATGGCTATAGACTATGCCCGGTCGCAGGGATTCAACGGCAACTTTTTCATAGAGCCAAAACCCATGGAACCAATGAAACATCAATATGATTTTGATTGTGCCACGGTGATCGGTTTTCTACGTTATTACGGTCTGGATCGTGATTTCAAACTGAACATCGAAGTGAACCATGCCACGCTGGCCAGCCACACATTTGCGCACGAATTACAGGTGGCTGCTGATGCCGGAATGCTGGGAAGCATTGATGCAAACCGTGGTGATGCGCAGAATGGTTGGGATACAGATCAATTTCCAAACAATATTTTCGAAATAACCGAAGCCCTGCTGATCATTCTCCAATCTGGAGGTTTTAAAGGTGGTGGGATCAATTTTGATGCGAAAACACGACGGAATTCTACAGACCTCGAAGATCTCTTTTATGCCCACATAGGAGGAATGGATGTGTTTGCCCGAAGTCTTCTGGTGGCTGATGCCGTCCTGACAAAATCGGATTTTTTGCAATGGCGAGCCAGCCGTTATTCGTCATTCGATTCCGTGAAAGGAATAGCCTTTGAACAGGGTAATCTGAGTCTCCAGGATCTTTATGATTTTGCCCGATCCGAAGGCGACCCGGTTCCGAAATCCGGGCGGCAGGAATTGTTTGAAAATCTGATTAATCAGTTCATTTAGAGTGAATTTCTTCAAATCATCAGCCCAATGTTTCATTTAGTGAAACGGTATCTGGATGCGATTGATGTGGAAGGAAACTCCTGGATCGTGTATTTCGCTCATTTGAAAATCGGACCCATTCGATTGTCGTTTTCATCAGTCCTGTTTGCTGACCAAAATGGAGAAGCAACCGAAGAAAGCAGTCTTCAGAAGGTCAGTTTACCGGAAATTGGTCCGACTATGAAAATCCAAAATGGTGCCCTCCAAATCGAAGGAACATGGACGTGCATACAGCAAGGAATTGAAAAGGATTTATGGCAGGACGAACGAGGCAAAATTCTGAACTGGCATTGTCACCATCCTTCAGGAGATGTGCAACTGACATTCAAGGGCAAACGATTTGATGCCAAAGGATATACCGAAACACTAACGCTGCCATTTAGCCCATTAAAACTTCCTCTGGAACGTCTGCGTTGGGGGAGATTTATTTCAGGCGATTTGTCCATTATCTGGATCCAATGGGAAGGCAAACACCCTTTGAACTTTGTTTGGGTAAATGGTGTAGAAATAACCGATGCCATTCATTCTGATTCCGGGTTTACATTCGATTCCGGTTCCAGAAAAATAGAATTTCTCAACCCCATCATCATCCGAAATGGAAAGCTGGGTACCGTTATTCAGAAATATCCTTTGCTGAAATATCTTTTCCCTAAAAATCTGCTTCGGAGTGAAGAGTTGAAACTGAAATCAGAAACGATATACTCATCACAAAACGAAATGCCGGTGAGGGGTTGGTCCTTATATGAAACTGTTCAGATCCTCAACTAATGGCAACACTGAAACGTATTCTATATGGCCTGCTCTTTTGTGCTTTTCTTCCGGCTATTTTGTTCGGTTGGGCCAAAGCGAGTGCCTCATGGGTAACAATTTCAGTTCCACTTTCTCCGGCCATCGGAATTTGCCTTGCCGTGGTAGGAATTGGGATGTTAATCATGGCAATGACTCAGATGAAAATTCAGGGCGATGGACTTCCGATGAATGCTTTTCCTCCAAAAAAGTGGGTTTCTACGGGTTTGTACGGAATCTTCCGACATCCGATTTACATCGGTTCTGTCTTGTTCTCATTTGGCCTTTCGGCATTTGTTGATTCGACTTCTGGCTTCTGGTTTGTCAGTCCGGTATTTGCATTGATGTGCATCGCGTACGTACTGGGGTATGAAAACGAACTGGTCACCCGTCACTTTGGACTGCAGAAAGGAGAATACTGGTTTAGTCTTCCACCACACGACGACAGTAAGCCAAACTGGTTTACCAGATTAAGGACGGCATCGATCACATTTCTGCCGTGGTTAATCGGATATGAAGCCTTCATCTTATCCGGATTTCCAGCAGACGGAATTTCTTCCGGGATAATTCTTGACACAAAAATCCCGCTGATTTCCTGGACGGTCACTATTTATTCATTCTCCTATTTCTTTACCGTTTCCACTCCGTTTTTTATCCGGAGAAACAAGGAGCTCCGACATTTTATCTCAACCTCATGGATTGCCACGTTGGTGGGGTTTGTTTGCTTTTTAATCTTTCCCCTGGTTGTTCCTCCTTCCGGAATACCTGCATCAGATTTTTTTGGTGAATGGCTGGCAATTGAAAAAACCAGTGACGGACCTATGGCTTCGTTCCCTTCCTTTCATGTGATCTGGGCCATAATAGCCGGACATTTCATTCGTCAATCATTTGGTCGTTACCGGATTCCAATTTGGGGAATGGTAATCCTGATATCGATTTCTTGCCTCACTACAAAAACACATACCCTATCCGATGTGCTGTTTGGTGTGGTTGTAGGATTTGCTTCTGTTAATTTTAGCTGGATATATAAACTGCTTCTCCAACAGATGGAATCCATATCCAACAGCTGGCAGGAATGGAAATTCGGTTCTGTCCGGATAATCAACCATGGAATCTATGGTGGATTGGCAGCATTCACCGGAGTGATGATCATTTCAGGTTTTCTTCCCGGACATCATACAGGTCTGATTGCATTCGTTTTGGGTTTTTCAGCGATTTCCGGGGCTTTAATCTGGGCACAGGTAGTCGAGGGATCTCCTATTTTGTCCCGACCGTATGGCTACTACGGCAGCATCCCTGGCGTTGTCTTAGCAGCTCTTTTATGTCATTGGTTTTACCCGATATCATTGTGGACTGTTCTGGCTGCCTGTTCTTTGGCAGCTCCCTGGGTGCAGATTCTGGGTCGGTTCCGGTGTTTGGTTCAGGGATGTTGTCACGGTAAGCCTTGTTCAATGGAATTGGGAATCCGGTTTATGCACCCAATATCAAGGGTGAATAAAATTTCAGGGTTGTCCGGCGAATCGCTTCATCCCACACAGCTGTATTCCATGGCATCTAACCTTGTGATAGGTCTATTATTGTTTCGACTGGTTTCTCTTTCAATTCCGTCAACTGTGATCGTTGGAATATATTTAATACTCAGTAGTCTGGCCCGATTTGTTGAGGAGGCATACAGGGGCGAAACCCAGACAATGTATTGGAATGGAATGAGACTTTACCAGTGGCTGGCGATAGTAGGGCTGATGGCTGGAATTTGCCTGACGTGTATTCCATCAACGGAGAGATGTGACTTTCAATGGACCGGCAGTAATTGTATCTGGTCGTTAGCAATAGGCATACTTGCATTTGTTGCCTATGGGGTCGATTTCCCAAATTCCAGAAAACCCTTTGCCCGATTAACCAGCTGAAAACCGGAAATTATCTGCCGGCATATCTCTGGTGATTTAACCTGATCAATCTCTTCTAATTTTTTTGAAATCAATTATTTATAAATTTCTACCTTTGCGGTCCTTTTGAAATTCAAAGGGTACAGAATTTATTGTTTCACTAAAACCTTTGTGGTCGGGCTGAGCCACAATTGTATATAAGCCAACACGTTATCATGAGTATTACTCCAGAAGTTTTTGATTGGGACCGCATTGAGTCCAAAAAAGGTTTTGGCTCCGGCTACACCAAAGAAGAGATGGCTCAATTGGAATCAATGTATTCCGAGACACTTTTCGTAGTTGAAGAAAAAGCAGTAGTTAAAGGAATTGTAGTGGATATTACAGACCGCGATGTGGTTTTGAATATCGGTTACAAATCAGATGGTCTTGTTGCCCTGTCTGAGTTCCGGGATCTCGAAGGTCTCAAAATTGGCGATGAAGTAGACGTTTACGTTGAAAATCAGGAAGACAGAAATGGTCACCTGGTCATCAGCCGCAAAAAAGCAAGAGTAGTAAGTGCCTGGAACCAAATCCGGGAGGCTCTTGAAAACGATGTTATCATCGAAGGACTTGTAAAACGCAGAACCAAAGGTGGTTTGATCGTAGACATCTTCGGAGTGGAATCATTCCTTCCGGGATCTCAGATCGATGTAAAACCAATCCGTGATTTTGACATCTACGTTGGTAAGAAAATGGAGGTGAAAGTTGTGAAAATCAACAACACCAACGACAACGTAGTAGTAAGTCACAAAGTTCTCATCGAGAAAGATATTGAAGAGCAAAAATCACTCATCCTCAACAACCTTGAGAAAGGTCAGGTTCTGGAAGGTGTGGTTAAAAACATGACCAACTTCGGTGTATTCATCGATTTAGGTGGTGTTGATGGTCTCCTTCACATTACCGATATTTCATGGGGTCGCGTAAATCATCCGGAAGAAGTTCTGAAACTGGATGACAAAATCAACATCGTAGTTCTTGACTTTGATGAAGATAAGAAACGTATCTCATTGGGAATGAAACAACTTACTCCTCATCCTTGGGATGCTCTTACTGAGGAAGTGGTTGTTGGAAGCAAAATCAAAGGCAAAGTTGTAAACGTTGCTGATTACGGTGCATTCCTTGAAATCATCCCAGGTGTTGAAGGCTTGATCCACGTATCTGAAATGAGCTGGAGCCAGCATCTTCGTAACCCATCTGACTTCATGAAAGTGGGAGACGAAATCGAAGCTGTTGTTCTGACTCTTGACAGAGAAGAGCGCAAAATGTCTCTGGGTATCAAACAACTCACCGAAGATCCTTGGACAAAAGCTGATGTTCTTACCCGCTATGCCGTAGGAACCAAGCATACAGGTACCGTCCGTAACCTGACCAACTTTGGTCTGTTCCTTGAAATGGAAGAAGGTATCGATGGTCTTGTTCACCTGACCGACCTTAGCTGGACAAGAAAAATCAAGCATCCATCAGAAGTAGTGAAAGTAAATGAGCCTTTGGAGGTTCAGGTACTCGAACTGGATGTTGAAAACCGTCGTCTTGCTTTAGGACACAAACAACTGGAAGAAAATCCTTGGGATACGTTTGAAACCATCTTCTATGTTGGGTCAACGCACAAAGGAACCATCAACAGCAAAAACGATAAAATTGCCATCATCGAACTTCCGTACGGAATCGAAGGTATCGCATCTCTGAAGACATTGTCAAAAGAAGACGGTACGCATTCTGAAGTAGGTGAGGCTATGGATTTCAAAGTTGTTGAATTCTCCAAAGAAGACAAGAAGATTGTCGTTTCTCACTCTGCAACTTATCAGACGGAAGAAGCCGTTGAGAAGAAATCAAAAGGTTCTTCAACAGCGAAAAAGAAAACCAAAGGAGATTCCGATGGAAATGATTCAGGAAATGCAACATCAAGCAATGCGCCTGCAACTTCTACATTGGGAGATCTCGAAGCACTATCTGCCTTGAAAGAGCAGATGGACGCTGCGAAAGGTTAATTCTGATTTACCTGCTAAAAAAGAAAGAGGCTCCAAATGGGGCCTCTTTTGTTTTGTGGCGGCAGCTTAAGTTAAGGAAATATCGATTGTTCCCGATTTAACCAGACACAGTTCGCTATTTAGCGAGCCGGAAACGGAATGGAACCCGAAGCCTTACTTTCACCGGATGTCCGTTCATCTCGCCAGGTTTCCATCGTGGCAGGCTTTTGATCACACGAATGGCTTCTTCGTCGCAACCATACCCAATGCCTTTCAAAACTTCAGGTCGGGTCACCTTTCCGGTTTCATCTACAACGAAGCATACAAAAACCTGCCCTTCAATACCTTCCCGAACTGCTTTGTCTGGATAGCGGAGAGATTTAGCTAGAAAGGATTCCAGGTTGCCTTCGAATACAGGATCCTTTTCGGCAAAGTCTGTAATGGATTCGCTACTCCCAAGAGGATTACCTCCTCCGGGCCCGCCAGTTCCGGGTCCTTCAGGCCCACC
>DAIOVD010000226.1:0-1874 GCA_036759185.1 Catalimonadaceae bacterium
CTTTTTCCGGATTGATGGCATACAAACGGCCATCTTTTCCTTTATGAATCCAGGCGATGTCATCTCCGACGGTGGTAACTTTCCAGTCATCCACTCCTTTGGCCGGGATCATCATGGAGAAGTTGGTCTTTCCACAAGCCGATGGGAAAGCCGCTGCCACATAGGTTTTTTCTTTTTCCGGCGATTCCACACCCAGGATCAGCATGTGTTCAGCCAGCCAGTTTTCTTCTTTACCTAAAACCGAGGCAATCCGCAAAGCGAAGCACTTTTTACCCATCAGGGCATTTCCGCCATAACCGCTTCCGTAGGATATAATCAGTCGTTCTTCCGGGAAGTGGGATATGTATTTCAATGTTGGATTGTTTGGCCAGAGAACATCTTTCTGTCCGTCTGCCAATGGTGCACCAACGGTATGGATGCATTTTACAAAGCCTTCTTTCAGAATATACGGCATCACCGAATCTCCCATCCGGGTCATAATATTGGTATTCACCACCACATATTCTGAATCGGTTACCTGCACGCCATACCGGGAATAGTCAGATCCAACCGGACCCATACAAAACGGAATCACGTACATGGTTCGTCCTTTCATGCAACCTTCCAGAAGTCCGGACAATACCTTTTTCATTTCACCAGGCTCCATCCAGTTGTTGGTCGGACCGGCATCTTCTTTTACCCGGCTGCAGATGTAGGTGCGGTCTTCCACACGGGCTACATCACTGGGCTCACTGAAACAGGCAAAGCTGTTGGGCCTTTTCTCCGGATTCAGTTTGATAAAAGTGCCTTTGTCGACCAGTTTCTGACAAAGTGAATCGTATTCTTCCTGACTTCCGTTGCACCAGACCAGGTCGGTGGCACCGCAATGACGGAATAGATTCTGTACCCAGTTTTCGAGTTCGGCCTGTACGGGCGAGTCGGTTTGCAAAGGAAATGTGGTTTCCTGAAACATGATTGTTTGTTATAATTTGGTGTAAATAAAAGTGGCCAACGATTTCGTTCCTTTGAAATCAGGCCGCAATTTCGTTTTTACACGGTTTGCGGGAATGATGTTCGTCAGGTCCGGAATTACAATTGGACAGGCAAATGTAATGGTTTCGAAAATTTGCCGAAACCCAATTCATGATTTAAGAAGGAATTAGGAATTAGATAGAGCATGGGAATCGAATGCCGACAAAAAAAGTGACCATACAACCTCATGCATTACCTTTGCCCGGCCATTGCCCTGGTGGTTTGATCGCAGGGTGCTGATATGAAGTTTTTTGCACGGTTTTCCTGGTTTTTGTCTCTCCTTGGTTTTCTCTACAATCTATTTACAACCTATGGCAATATCCAGCAGGTTTTGGTAATTGATATGCAGATTTTCTCATTTGCCATTTCCCGAAACCATTACTTCTTTTTCTTCCTCGCTTTTTTTCTGGTGCTCAATCTCCTTCTGGTGATTCTGGGGAAAATGGTGCCATCCATACCAAAATCATTTTTTTTCGTACCTCTGGCTGGTTTCTGGACTTCCTCTAAATCCAACAGAGGCATGGCCAATCAGATCCTCACAAACTGGACCTGGGTGATAGCCGCCACAGCCAATTATTTTATGATGTACTGGATGCTGGTGCTCGAAGATACCTATCATTTTGAAGGAGGAAGTCAATCGGCCATCGGTTGGTTCTACAAACCCGGCATTCTGATGGCTGCCTCCCTTTTGCTGCCCATCGTTCGCTTGTGTATCCGAAATCCGGATATGCTTGCCCAAAGGGAAAGAGAATAATTCCGGAATCCAGAATGAAACCAACGGGTCTTTTGAGTTCACCGCCTGCCCGGATAGCCTGGTGGGTTGCTGGTTTTCTGATCCTTTTGGTTGCCGTCTGGAAAACAAC
>DAIOVD010000226.1:1974-5779 GCA_036759185.1 Catalimonadaceae bacterium
CCCTGGATCGCGGCGACGGCACTGTTTTTTCTCTGGGGATTTCCAATGGGACAAAGTGGCCGGGGAATGGTGGCATTCGGGCAACATGTGGTGCACAACTGGCGCAATATCTCCGGACAAAACAGCGGCGATCTGATGGAAGACTGGGTGAACTGGCGGGAGATATTTGGCCGCATTTTCGGAAAAGCAGACGGTATCGTTTCTGCTTTTGTCCACAATCCCGGGGCAATGTTTCAACACCTTTGGTTCAATCTTCGGTATGTGTTGTACAACAGTTTTACGTACTTTTTCGAAAGTCTGTTTCCTGCACGATGGTTGGGAATTCCGGTCTCGCTTTGTATCGGATCATTGTGGCTGGCAGGAGAATATTTCCATGGTTTCAACGGCCTGGCTTCGTTCTGGAATCGTGCAGTGGTTTGGTTTAAAAGGTATGGAATGCTTTTCGGACTTCTGGCGATACCGTCCGTACTGGCGGGGTTGCTTTTTCAGCCTCGTCCACACTACATTCTGCCCTTGTTTCCTTTGTTTTTATTTGGAATCGGAAAGCTGGCGGCTACGTATAGGTTCAATCAATTTGCCGAACACTGGAAATTTGGATTTGGTGCCGGAGTACTGGTGGCCCAACTATTTTTTCTGCCAGATGCCAGTGCGTTTTATGCCCTTCGTGCCAAAGGTGAACAGTCATCTACAAATCCGGATCGCAAGGAACCATTTGGGATCATCACTTCCGAAAACCTTCACCAGAAAGATCTCATCCGAAAGCTCAGACAAATGGATTGGCCGGCCGGTACCCGAATGTTTGATGCCTCAACAGGCGCCACCGAATATCTCGGAACAGCCGTTACCCAATGCGGGAAAACTGGATTCGAGATGAATTATGATGCTCTATCAAATTTTCAGGGATTTCTTCAGAAAGAAAAAGTGAACCGGATTTTCCTGCGGTCCACCATTTACTACGACCATTTTTTTAATCGAAATGCGGCCTGGCAGCAACTGAGGTCCCGTCCGGAATCCATGGGTTGGGAAAAGGTAGCCATTACTGAATGGGGTGATTCGTTGTTTGTGAAGAGGTAGGTCTTACCTGCGGTCCTTATTTCATTTGTTCCCACCATTTCAACCGCATTTTTCGTGGCGGAAATGACACTTGCTTGCCTATCTTTGGCGCCCGGTTAAACCTCAACTCTTGAAGAACTTTCATCTTTTCTGGGAACATTCGCCTGCCTGGCTGCTGCTGATTTTTGCACTGTCGGCTCTGGCTTCCTGGTTTCTTTATTCCCGCCCGGCCGACTGGTCTGCTTCGGTTCGATGGTCCTTATTTAGCATCCGGACCGTTTTTCTTTTTCTGCTGGCTTCCCTGCTGCTCAATCCGTTAATCCGCAAGTTCAAGGAAACCAGTCTTCCTCCGGTATCGGTAATTCTCGTGGATAATTCGGCTTCGGTTCCGTTGGGAAGTTCGCCGGATTCGCTTCAACGCTTTGGATCTGGTCTGAAAGAACTGAAAGCTAAACTTGAGCAGGCAGGCAGCCGTGTGTTTGTGACCGGTTTGTCGGGAAATCTCAATGTTGATTCGTCGATCCGTTTCTCTGAAAACGAAACTTCTCTGGAACCTGCTTTCCGTCGGATCCGGGAAGAATTTGAAAACCAGAATCTGGCTCAGGTGATTCTGGCTTCGGACGGTATCATCAACAAAGGCTCCGATCTGGCTGGGTCCACATTCGATTTTCGCGTGAATTCGATTTTACTTGGAAATCCGGTTTCACGGAAAGACCTGCGGATCAATGAAGTGCGAACCAATAAAGTCGCTTTCCTCGGAAACAGTTTTCCGATATCCGTGCTTGTTTCGGGAAAGAAAACAGGGAACGAACCGGTCCGGATTTCAGTGTCAGAAGGAGGGAAGGTGATCGAAAATAAGACGGTAAGCCTCTCTTCCAACGGACTCGCAACAATTGATTTCAGCATCCGGCCTCAGTCAAAAGGAATCCGTCAGTATAAAATTGACGTTGCCCCGATTGCCGGAGAGGTAACGCTTCAAAACAATTCAAAAACCCTATTTGTCGAGGTGGTCGACAGCAAACAGAAAGTATTGCTGGTGGCCGCTGCTCCACATCCGGATATCAAAGCGATCCGGTCTGCTTTGGCTCCGCTGGAACAAATCGAACTCACCACCATTATTGGGGGAGTCGATTCCTGGAAACAGGATGCCTGGAATCTTGTCATTCTTCACCAGTTACCAGACCGAAGCGGGACATTTTCAGCCCAGGTCTCGGCCTTGCTCAAAGGAAACTCCACATCGGTCTGGTTGATTTCAACTGGGTTGACCGATGTAAACAAGCTCCGTCAGGATGCCGGTTCCTGGCTTTCGTTCCAGGGTTTCGGTGGTGGAAGTGATGAAGTATCCGGCGCATTTTCCGATGATTTTCAGCGGTTTGTGTTTGAAGACAAATGGAAAAAAGTCTTCTCCGACCTTCCCCCGATCAAATCTCCCGGCATGTCGTATTCATGGAAGTCACCGTCCGAAACGGTTTTGGTTCAGAAACTGGGAAGGGTAATTTCGCCCACTCCTCTGCTATCTGTTCAGGTGGACGGAGCCGTGAAACGTGCCATGTTCTGGGGCGATGGTCTATGGTTATGGAGACTCAATGAGTTTGCCAAAAACGAGAATTCGGAA
Organism: Catalimonadaceae bacterium; assembly: GCA_036759185.1. Classification (GTDB taxonomy): domain Bacteria; phylum Bacteroidota; class Bacteroidia; order Cytophagales; family Flexibacteraceae; genus CAMDMI01. The sequence goes on from DAIOVD010000226.1 coordinate 4,643, forward strand.
GCCGTTGACAACCTCATTGGAAAGACGGTCCAGTTGCTCCTGTCGGCAGAAAAGAAAAAGCACCTTCGGGTAATTCTCAATAATTCAGAGCTGGTGGAAGGCGATCAGGCCGGCTTTGGTATCGAAACGTATAACCAGTTGTTTGAGCCGGTATACGATCAGAAAATCGGAATTCAGGTAAGTCGGACCGATGGCTGGAAAGAAAACTACAGTTTCGTCAATGCGGCTGGGAATTCCATTTTCCGGACGCCTTCCCTTCAGCCGGGTGCATATCATTACAAAGCATCTGCCCTTATCAACGGAAAAGCGGAAACGGATGAAGGTGACTTTATTGTTCGGACCAACGATCTGGAGGCCCAGGAACTGGAAGCCAATCACAGCATGCTGACTGAACTGGCCACTTCAAACCAGGGAAAAGCGGTGGGCATTGCTTCCATGGAATCTTTGGTCGCAGCAGGAGAACTTCCAAAACCATTGATCGAATTCACCGACTGGGACGAAAACATCCTGAGTATGTGGTGGATTCTGGTGTTGCTGATTTTGCTCTTGTCCACTGAGTGGGCCGTCCGTAAATGGAACAGTGTTTTGTAGAACATCGATTCCCAATTTCTGACCAAGCTGGAAATTCTATCTACTTTCAAACGGATGGGACCCTTACTGCCGGATCAATCTTTTAGTCTGTTTGCTTGACCCGAAACTGAACTGAAGGAAGTAGATTCCTTTTGGCAGATGGGCAATGTTCAGTTTGTTTTTGCCTGTTTCAAGGCGAAACACTTCCTTCTTCTGGCCAAGAATCGAAAACAATCTCAACTCAGCCGGGTTATTGGAAAAAACAGACAGATCTTCCAATGCTGGATTCGGGTAAACAGAGATATTCCAGTCAGATGAATTGGCAATGGTTTTGAGGGTGTCCAGGATGTTATCCACAACAGATGGTTCATATAAGGTATTCAACGTGTGGTTTGTCCGGATCGGATCGTTCTGATCGAAATAGATGTCGGCTACATTAAAAAGCCGGCTGCCAATCGGAGTCTCTGTTTTTGGCTTGATCCGGAAACTCACAAATCCCTGACTCAAAGCCGGATTGGTAGCCGAGTCCACCAGATTGATCCGGTTGAACGTGAAATCCAGAATGGC
>DAIOVD010000227.1:0-5748 GCA_036759185.1 Catalimonadaceae bacterium
GGATGTGGGACATCAGGCTTACGGACATAAAATCCTGACCGGTCGCCGGGATCAGTTTCATACAAACCGCATCTACAAAGGACTTTCTGGCTTTCCCAAAAGAAAAGAAAGCGAATATGACTCGTTTGGAGTAGGTCATTCCAGCACATCGATTTCGGCAGGACTTGGAATGGCGGTCGCGTCCAGGCTCAACAATGATCCTGATAAACAAGTTGTTGCTGTAATTGGTGATGGGGCGTTGACAGGAGGAATGGCTTTTGAAGCCATGAACCATGCCGGTGACGCAGGTGCCAACATGATCATTGTTCTCAACGACAACTGTATGAGCATTGATCCGAATGTAGGAGCACTGAAAGATTATCTCACAGATATCACGACAAGCCAGACCTACAATAAACTGAAAGATGAAGTCTGGAATGTTTTGGGGAAATTTTCGAAATTTGGAGTCAATGCGCAGGAAATTGTATCCAAAATTGAAGGTGGTCTGAAAGCATCTCTGCTGAAACACTCCAATTTATTTGAATCACTGAATCTTCGGTATTTTGGTCCGGTGGATGGACATGATGTTCACCATATGGTCAAAATTCTGAAAGACCTGAAAAATATACCAGGACCTAAAATCCTGCATTGTGTAACCACAAAAGGGAAAGGGTATGCTCTTGCCGAAAAAGACCAGACCCTGTGGCATGCTCCAGGAAAATTTGACAAGATAACAGGGGAGATTCATAAAAAAATCTACGATAAGCCTCAGCCACCAAAATACCAGGACGTTTTTGGCCATACTTTACTTGAGCTTGCTGAAAAAAATCTTGATATTGTGGGTGTTACACCTGCCATGCCATCCGGTTCCAGCATGAACATCATGATGAAGGCAATGCCCCACAGGGCCTTTGATGTGGGCATTGCGGAGCAACATGCAGTCACTTTTTCAGCAGGAATGGCAACACAAGGCAAAACGGTGTTCTGCAATATTTATTCATCGTTTATGCAAAGGGGTTATGACCAGGTGATCCATGATGTTTGTCTTCAGAATCTCCCTGTGGTATTTTGTCTTGATAGGGCAGGATTTGCCGGAGCAGACGGACCAACTCACCACGGGGCTTATGATCTGGCATACATGCGCTGTATACCTAATATGGTAATTGCAGCACCTATGAATGAAGAAGAACTTCGGAACCTGATGTTCACTGCTCAGAAAACAAATCAGAGTCCGTTTACAATTCGCTATCCCCGTGGCGAAGGTGTAATGGCAGATTGGAGACTACCCTTTCAGGAAATAACGATCGGGAAAGGACGGAAACTCAAAGAAGGAAAAGATATTGCCATAGTATCAATCGGACACATAGGTAATCTGGCGCTAAAAGCAGCTCAGAATCTGGAAAATGAAGGGCTCTCTATTGCTTTTTACGATGCCCGTTTTGTGAAGCCTCTCGATGCAGAGATGTTTCATGAAATCTTCACCCGGTTTGATAAAGTTATCACCGTGGAAGACGGATGTCTGATGGGTGGATTTGGATCTGCTGTCCTTGAATTTGCAGCCGACCATGGCTACGCAGCGAGAATCAAACGGCTTGGCATTCCGGATCTGGTGATTGAACACGGAGAGCAGCCTGAGTTATTCAAAGAATGTGGTTTCGATACCAACGGCATTATGCAGGCAGCTCTGGAACTGGCTGAACCTGTAAAATTGGTTTAGCAACAGGATTTTCTACCTGGATTTATACGGGTTACAACAAGCGGAAATCTTCTTTCACTTCATTTCTGGAAATCCAGGTGAAAATGACGAGACCTATCGCAGCTTCGATGGCTGCCAGAGCAATGATGAGAATGATACCCGTCTGAAGATCGGTTCTATGAGGTTGAATCACCAGAAATCCAGCCAGATTCAGGTTTGATGCATTCAGACAGATTTCAATTCCAAATAAGAATCCCAGAAATTTTCTTGACGTAAGGCATTGAACCAGGCCGGTAAAAAAGAGAAACAATCCTGCAGCGAGCAACACAATTCCTGTTTCCATTATTCTGGTTTTTGAAAGTAAAATTTTCCCATGTTCATTACTTCATCCTCGGTTTCAATAACCCAGTAATACAATCCGGGTGTCAACGAATGGGATTTAGCAGAAAACGAAAATCGATTGGATGAAATCTCCTGATAAAATACTTCTTCGTTCCGGTTGTTGATCAGGCCAAGAAACAACTTGTGTGCGACCTTACCCTCCCATTGAAACTGGATTTTATCCTGCTTGCAATTTGAGCCCGATACCGGAGAGATCAGGTGAATTCCTGAGGAACCTTTGCGTCTTGCATTCAGCCTTTCTTCCAGAATAGAGTTCAGACCAAAAACTGAAACCGATTTCCCTTTCGATCCATTCTGTGTAGCCGGCATTTCTCCGAAAGTCAGGAGAAACAAAAAGCATAACAGAATTGATATTCGCATTGCCTGCCAGGAGGATTTGTGCGAATATACATCACCACCTTGATGAAACCGCTCTTTTTCTCCAATTATTTTTCTGTTCGACCTGAGAATTCAATGACTGAACCGGTGAAACCATGTTTTTATCAAGGAATTTCAAAACAGATGAAGCCAATGCAATAGTCTCTTTTTCCGTCAGTGGAGATTCAAGCATAGAGGCTTCAAACTTCCGGGCAATAAAGTGGGTATCAAACCAACCATCGCGGAAATCAGGATGTTGCATTACCCATTTGCAAAATCCTAGTGTATTGGCTACTCCCCTGATATCAAATTTATTGATCGCAGAAATCATTCGGTCCATTGCAGTTTGCCTGTCTTCTGCGAACACAATCAGCTTTGCCATTAACGGATCATAAAAAATCGGAATTTCATCGCCTTGCTTATAACCACTATCCAGCCGGATACCGGGGCCCTGTGGTCCTTCAAAATGGTTGAGCTTTCCAACATCAGGTAAAAACTGATTGGTTGGGTCTTCCGCACAAATCCGGATTTCAATCGCATGACCTCTCATGATGGCATTGGAAACGTGGCTGCCAAGAACTTCCCCCTGGGCAATTTTGATTTGCTCCTTCACAAGATCCAGACCAGTAATCAGCTCGGTTACGGGATGTTCTACCTGAAGGCGGGTATTCATTTCCAGAAAATAATACCGGAGATCCTCATCGAGGATAAATTCCACAGTTCCTGTACTGTAGTAGCCGCAGGTTTTTGCCAGATTGACCGCATCACGGCCCATAGCCTCTCTAACTTCCTGAGTCAGAATACCGGAGGGGGCCTCTTCCACTACTTTCTGATGACGTCTCTGAATGGAGCAATCACGCTCAAACAGATGATAAACATTGCCATGTTGGTCACCGATAACCTGAATTTCAATATGCTTCGGATTCTGAATATATCGCTCAATAAAAACAGTGGAATCTCCGAATGCAGAACCGGCTTCGTTCATTGCCAGCATCATTTCATTTTCAAGATCTTCTTCCTTCGTCACTACCCGCATTCCTTTTCCACCACCGCCGGCTGATGCCTTTATTAAAAGGGGATAGCCGGTTTCTTTGCTCACTTCTATGGCTTCAGCCACAGTCGTTATGGCGGCCTTTGAACCTGGAACCAGTGGCACCTGGCTTTTTCTTGCCGTTTCTTTCGCCCTTAGTTTATCCCCCATCGCCATAATGGATTCAGGTGAAGGGCCTACAAAAATCAAACCTGCATCCCGGACTGCTTTTGCAAAACCAGCATTCTCAGATAGAAATCCGTAACCCGGATGAATGGCGTCGGCTCCAGCTTTCCGGGCCGTTTCAATAATCACATCTCCCCTAAGGTACGACTCCGAAGAAGGGGGATTTCCGATTTCCCAGGCTTCGTCAGCCTGCAGAACATGTTGTGAATTTTGGTCGGCCGTACTGTAAACAGCAACAGTCCGGATTCCCATTTCAGAAGCAGACCGCATAATCCGGACTGCAATTTCCCCACGGTTGGCGACAAGTAGCTTGTTAATTTTCAATATCTTAAAGGAAAATTTAGTGCTTTATTTCAAATTGAATTTTGATAAAAACTATGTATTTCCACACATTTTTTACCCCCTGCAAAGAATGCAAAAATCATTGTAAATCCTGATTTTCTTACCATTTGAATGCCATGATTAATCCCTTATTTTTGCGGGGATTTTTTTATCCAATAGTAAACAAAGGAAGCAATAGTGGATCTTTTCGAAAAACTGCTCCAGGACAGAGGCCCTCTTGGAAAACACTCAAAAATGGCCCATGGATATTTAACCTTTCCAAAACTTGAAGGTGAAATTGGTCCATACATGACATTCAAAGGTAAAACGGTGCTGAACTGGAGCCTGAATAATTATCTGGGATTAGCCAATCATCCGGAAGTACGAAAGGTGGATGCTGAAGCTTCTGCCAAATTCGGTCTCGGTTATCCGATGGGCGCCCGGATGATGTCCGGAAATTCAGACTACCATGAGCAACTGGAATCAGAATTGTCGGAGTTTGTGGGAAAAGAATCCACTTATCTCCTCAATTTTGGATATCAGGGCATCATGTCTGCCATAGATTCATTGGTTGATCGTCATGATGTTGTGGTGTATGATGCAGAATCTCATGCATGTATTCTGGACGGACTCCGGATGCATATTGGAAAGCGTTTTGTGTATGCACACAACGACATGGAAAGTTTGGAAAAACAGCTCCAAAGAGCCACCAAACTCACTGAAGAAACCGGAGGTGCCATCCTTGTAATTACAGAAGGTGTCTTCGGAATGTCAGGTAACCAGGGCAAACTGAAAGAAATTGTAGACCTAAAGTCGAAATTTCAATTCCGCTTATTGGTGGACGATGCTCATGGTTTCGGAACAATGGGAAAAACCGGGGCAGGAACAGGTGAAGAGCAAGGCTGTCAGGATGGAATCGACATTTACTTTTCAACATTTGCCAAAAGCATGGCCAGTATCGGCGCCTTTATCTCCAGCGACGAACAGGTTATCGATTACCTCCGGTACAACATGCGATCCCAGATTTTCGCAAAATCACTGCCTATGCCATTGGTTATTGGTGCATTGAAACGACTGGAACTTCTCCGTACAAGACCCGAACTGAAAGACAGACTCTGGGATATTTGCCGGAAATTACAGTCTTCTCTTCGGGAAAAGGGCTTTAATATTGGAACAACTGCGTCCCCGGTAACTCCGGTCATTTTAAAATGCGATGAGAACCAGGTAGCGAAACTGGCCATCGACCTGAGGGAAAATTACAATCTGTTTTGCTCACCGGTTTGCTATCCTGTGATTCCCAAAGGGCTGATTATCCTTCGATTGATTCCAACAGCACTTCATACAGAAGAAGACATTTCCAAGACCGTAAAGGCTTTGGAAGAAATTTATGTCAAGCTGAAAAACAATGAATACATCTCGTCAGAGTACGCGGTGGCCTAAAAATTTGAATTATTTTTTGGAAAGCTTAGAAAATTATGAAAAGCTTGCAGAAAATAAATGTTCCACAAACAAACCTTTGGTCTACCCAAAACGTAAAAGCTCATGAACAGATTTGACGAATTGAAAAACCTTGTTATGTCACTTGAAGGCGACTTCGACAAGTTTTACAACAAGCAAAATCAGGCAGCCGGCACTCGTGTACGGAAGGGCATGCAGGATCTGAAAGTTTTGGCCCAGGACATCCGGTCCCAGGTTCAAAATCAGAAAAACGAAAGTAAATAATTTACTTTCGGTTCCTGAAACACCAAGCGGCTCCAAAAGGGCCGCTTTTTTTGTT
>DAIOVD010000228.1:0-5743 GCA_036759185.1 Catalimonadaceae bacterium
ACCCTGGTGGGTACTCTTCCGACCGGAGGTAACGGCACTACATATGCCTATCTATGGGAAGTGGCCACATCCGCATCCGGAACTTTTTCATCTGCCAGTGCATCCACAATCAACTATACACCAGGAGCTTTGACTGCTTCCAGATGGTATAGAAGAAGGGTGACTTCTGGTGTTTGTGCCGTAAGTTATTCGGATACTGTTCAGGTGACGGTTACACCAGTAATCGGGACCAATACCATTACGGCATCGCAAACCATTTGTACCGGTTCAAGTCCTTCCTTCACCGGATCAGTTGCAACCGGAGGTAACGGCACCTATGCCTATTCCTGGGAATCTTCAACGACCAGTTCTTCCACTGGTTTTAGCCCGGTGCCGGGAGCCAATTCCCAAAACTTCACATCCGGACCATTGACTGTAAACACCTGGTTCCGCAGAAGAGTGGATTCAGACGTTTGTTTTTCCAATTCCGGAGCAGTAGCGATCACCATCCACCAGCCGGTTCTGAACAATGATATTTTTTCACCACAATCTATCTGCGGAGCAACTGCACCCGATACGTTGAAAGGTACAGTCCCAACCGGTGGAACAGGCGCCCTTGGTTATCTATGGGAAGTGGCAACCACTTCTGGTGGTCCATTTTCTTCTGCATCTGTGTCCACTCCATTTTACAAACCAGGTGTTCTTACCGCATCCCGCTGGTACAGAAGGAGAGTAACAGCTGGTGTTTGCCCTGCCAACTATTCCGACACCATTGAAATTACGGTCACTCCTGCCATTGCAACCAATACAATTTCGGCTTCACAAACCATCTGTACAGGATTTACACCTGCTTCATTTACTGGTTCTTTGCCAACCGGCGGTACAGGAGTTTACACGTTTGAGTGGGAATCATCCACTACCAGTGCAACAACAGGTTTCAGTCCGATAGCGTCTTCCAATGTTCAGAGCTATGCATCCGGTGCACTCACCGTTAATACCTGGTTCAGGAGAAAAGTATATTCCGGACCTTTGTGCGTTGCCACGAGCGGAGCCGTAGCCATCACCATCAATCAGCCGACAGCCAACAACGATATTTCGGCACCCCAAAGCATTTGCGCCAACACGGTACCGGCTCAGTTAACCGGAACACTTCCAACAGGAGGTACCGGTACGTATTCTTATTTGTGGGAAGCCTCAACGTCTGCTTCCGGAACTTTTAATTCTCAGGGTGTTTCAACAATTAATTATTCACCTGCAGCTCTAACTTCTTCCCGTTGGTACAGAAGGCGGCTTATTTCCGGTGCTTGTCCGGCGAATTATTCTGATACAATCGCAGTTCTTGTTACTCCGGCTATCACTGCCAATACCATTTCTGCAAGTCAGAATGTGTGCTTTTCTTCTGTTCCGAATCCATTAACGGGCAGTATTCCGGCCGGCGCTGTAGGAGGGTTTACGTACGAGTGGGAATCGTCAACCACAAGCGCAACCACCGGCTTTTCAGTTCTGTCTGGTGAGACTGGTCAGGGCCTTGTTCTTTCTCCGGTGGGTGACACCACCTGGTATCGCAGGATTGCATACTCAGGTGTTTGTACAAGCCGCTCAACAGCAATTCAGATTACACCTTCACCTTCTCCTACTGTGGATGCGGGTCCAGCAATGGCCGACATAGTTCAGGGTGGAATTTCTGCTGCTTTGGGCGGTTCATTCGGTGGTTCGGCTACGGGTGCTGTCTGGTCGGCTCCGGAAGGTGTTTTTGCATCCAACAGCGGACCGACTCCGGGAACCGCTACATACACAGCCAGTCCGATTTCAGCTCCGGTGATTACACTCACACTGACTTCAACTGGCAGTGTTTGTCCTGCTGTTTCCGCCACAAAAACCATCAATGTTGTTCCGGATCCGTTTGGAATTACTGGAGTGATCAATCAGTACGCCGAAGTTGTTGCTCCTTCCTCACTTTCTGCTGGGGCGTTAAAATGTACGCTGGCCACAGGTCAGGGAACTTATTTCGCGAAAAACGACAGAGCTCTGATCATTCAGATGAAAGGTGCGACCATTTCGCTTCCAGGAAGCCCAACTGATATTACCTATGGCTACATCACCGGAATGGGGAATTCCGGAAACAATGAATTTGTGAATGTGGATTCAGTAGCAGGAGATGTTGTCTTTTTCAAACGGTGCACAAAGAAAAGCTACACCATATCCGGAAGCGTTCAGTTGATCCGGGTGCCGCAATACACCGGCAACTACAATGTAAAAACATCCAGTGCTGTTTCGGCAGTAAGGTTAACCCGCAAAGGAATGGGGTATCCTCCAAACACCACCATCACTTCCGGGTTTACAGTAACTCCGGTTCAGGGTGGGGCAGGACTTATTCTGCAGGCAAAATCTGATGCACTGGGTCAGATCAATGAAATCGAAGTATTGGATGGTGGTGCCGGATATCTGAAGCCGCCCATCATTACTCTTCCGGATCCAACCGTTGCTCCTTTTGATCTCCCGGCCTACAAGGCAAAAGCACTTGCAGTAATGGGATTGACAGGAAAGCAGTGGAATGGCAAAACAGGAGGAGTTCTGTGTTTTGAAGTGGACGGTAACATTGTGATGAGCGATTCCATTCACATGACCGGAATGGGCTTTGCCGGTGGAATGATCGGTGATAAAGGCGACATTGCCCCAACCTGCGGAGCTTCTGCTGAGTACGCACTCAACTTCTCATCTTATATGAGAGCGGGTCAGAAAGGAGAAGGCATCACAACGATCCCGGTTTCTGCAATGCGTGGAAAAGGACGATACGCAACCGGTGGCGGTGGCGGAGTTGAGCCTGAAGGAGGTGGAGGCGGTGGCGCCAACTGGCAGGACGGTGGCCGTGGCGGATCATCCAGTTATATTGTCATTACAAATTCTGCTTGTTCTACCACTGTAACACCGTGTGATAAAGACGTCCTGAGAGGTGGTCTGGGTGCAGGAACTAACCCAACCACACCGGTTGGTTTCAAAAATGTTCTTCGTTCAAATTCATACTATTACCAGCCAGCTTTGAACCGGATCTTCCTTGGAGGAGGCGGTGGAGGTGGACACGCCTTCAATGAGTTTGCCGGTATGCAATCCGGTGGAGCCGGTGGATACGGCGGAGGAATTGTGATTTTAAAAGCGGAGCAGCTCACATCCAATAACCATGAAATTCTGGCCACCGGTGAGAATGGCGAAAACGCCGATGGTGATGGAGCCGGAGGAGGAGGAGCCGGAGGCGCTGTTCTCTTGTTTGTTAATAATTTTGTAGATGGAGTAAATGGCCGTGTCAATGGTGGAAACGGTGGAAGTGCCATCCCTGCTATTTGTGAATTGTCTGTCGATGAGCAGGCCTATCCTTCCAGAAAACGTTATTCCGGTGCCGGTGGTGGCGGAGGCGGTGGAGTGGTGTGGTTTACACAACTGGATGAAGATGTCAATCTTCTTGCGGTAGACTGTAACCTTGGCCAGTCTTCACAGGGAACCAACGGCGACGGATTTAATAATACCGCCCAGAAAGGGGGATCTGCCAGAAGCCAGTCCGAACTGGTGGCCATTGAAAACATTCCGTTGATCGGTTCTGTATTCACAGTTGGTGGATCAGGCGCCACCTTCCCGAATCTTCAGAAAGCAGCTGAGTTCCTGGCTTTCAAAGGAACAGATGCACCTGCTGTTACGTTGCAGGTAACCAATAATACCTCAAATCCTGCCAATCTGCTGTGGTACAAAGCTCCGGCTACGTTCTCACGGATTTATACAGGAGGTTGTACCTTCGGTGATGCCACGGTAACCATTCAGCCAAAAACAACGGCGAACTCGGTTAACCTTCAGAATGAAATGGATGACCTTGCATTCATCACGCTGGATGGAATTCCTTCAGTCACCATTAAAAACATGCTGATTTCAGGTAGTTACGATTACATCAATACTTCTGTTGTGGTAAAAGGAGGATCAACACTGTACCTGGAAAATGTAAATGCAACCGCAGACATAAAATCAGATGCAGTAGGTACCAATGATATTTATGTAAAGAATACCACCCATACAGGTGGAATTGAAGTCGGGTCGAACCAGAACCTGTACATGGAAGGAACCATCAATATGAATGGGATCGCTCTTTCATCTCCTTCGTTGAAATTCTGGACAGGTTCTACGCTCCACTTACCCGCCGGATCCATTCTCAATCTGAACGGAGCAAGCTGGATAAACAACGGTGCCACAACATTCAATATTGATCCGGCGTCAGAAATCAATTTTGGAGGGGCCTTCACCAATGTAGCGATCGGTGGTACGACCCCGACAACCTTCCAGAAACTGAACGTTACCAGTACAGGTGGCATTACCACGACATCCAATAATACAGTGTATGACTGGAATCAGACAGGTTCGGCTACGGTGAGTACAGGCAGTAAAATTCTGACCATCTCCGGCAAGGTGAAGACTTCAGCCGGTAAATTTATCAGCACAGGTGCCGGACGTGTTTCTTTAGCTGGTGTTGCTGCCGTTGATGTGGAAGGACGCTATGGCAACCTCGAAATCAATTCTGCCAACCACGCCAATCTTACTGGTGCGGTTACGGTAGACAACACCCTCATTCTGACAGACGGTAAGCTCAATCCTTCCGGATTTTCACTTACCATTGAAAACACCGCTGGTTCTGCAGTCGTAAATTCTCCAACCAGCTGGGTGGCAGGACCTTTGAAAAGAAAAGTAGCCACCGGAAATTCATATTACTTCCCGGTAGGAGTGAACACACTGGAGAAATCACTTGTCAACGTTACGTCTGTTGCTGGTTTGCAATACCTCACCTGCTCATTTAAAGCAAATGATCCGATGGCACATCCGCTGGCTTCCATCGTGAATCCATACCAGGATGGTCCTGCTTATTTCTCTTCCTTGTCGCCGGAAGGTTACTGGAACATCACACCGGATGCCGGTACTGCCACCTACGATATGTGGTTGTTCCCGTCCTTTTACGGATTGTTTCCGCAGTACAGTATCTACAAGAGACCAACGGCTTCGAACGAGTGGTCCATCTTCGGATCCCTCAACAATCCGGAAAACACCGTGAATTATGTTCAGGCAGACGGTTCGGTTCGCCGGACAGGTTTGACCGGATTCAGTGATTTTGCACTGGCCGGTGGGGAAGAGCCCCTTCCTTTGAACTTCCTTGATTTCCGGGTTTCACAACGCAGAGGAATCGGGAAACTGAACTGGAAAATGGCGGATTGTCTGAAAGAAGGAAAGTTCACCATCTTCAGAGGAACCAGCACCAGTACAATGGAAAAAGTGGGAACACTGGTTGTGAATGAGTCGGATTGCCAGAATGATTTTGCAGCCGAAGACATTCTGCCAGGCAATGGACATAAGTTTTACTACCAGATTTCGGCTTCTGCAAGGGATGAAAAGACCGTGGTTTCGCCAATCAAAATGATCAGTCTGGGTGAGTCGGGAGCTGAAAAACCATTCCTGGCGGTGATGCACAATGATCCGTGGAGATTCCAGATCATGAGTGAAAACATAGATGAAACAGGCATTAACATCGTATCGGTTGATGGGAAGACAGTGGCTTCCAATCTGAAAGCCGAGAATAAGATTTTGGATTTAAGATCTATTCCAAAGGGAGTCTATCTGGTTGAAATGGTCAATAGTGGTTGGAGTGTGCGGCAACGTGTTGTCGTGGGCTTGTAACCACCAATCAGACTCCTGTGAATTGCCCGCCAATTTTTGGCGGGTAATTTTTTTTATGGGC
>DAIOVD010000229.1:0-3119 GCA_036759185.1 Catalimonadaceae bacterium
CACTCCGTCAAAGCACAGGGACAGCACTGGTGGCTGGCTTGTACTGATGGGCAGCTGGTACGGTTCAATCCCGTTTCCGGAGAAAAGAAGATCTACACGGCAGATCGCAAACTGTTTCCTGATCTGGAAGAATCAGAGCCGCTTCCCAATGTGTACACCCTGCATTTTTATGATGGCAAATGGCTGGTGGGAACCCGCTCCGGTGTGGTGTTCTTCGATCCCGTCAGAGAGAAATGGTGGTCCGATCCACGGGTGCAGGGTGATTACTGGAACCACCTCATTTATGCGCTGGAGCCCGAAAATGACAGCATTATGTGGGTCAAAATTCACATGATGGGCACCAACCGGCTCAACCTGAAAACCCTGTCCTGGAAGCATTACGGCAGCCTGGATGACGAAGCCATCGTGGACGGGGAAAAATGGGGGTTCTTCAATATTTTTAAAGGTCCCGGCGGACGAATGTTCATCGACGATTTTCTCAGTCTGCGGATCGGCGTGTACGATCCCGTCCAGGATCGGTTTGTGGTCGACAAACGGCTCGACCCGAAAATGAACAAGGAAGGAGCCCTCACCATTCACAGCACCAGCAATGGCAAAGACAAAATCTGGCAGGTGGTTTCTCCCTTTGGCATTTTTGAACTTGATTACAAAACAGGGAAAAGGCGGCAATGCAGTCCGGCCGATTCCACAGAATTTGGTTACCTCAAAGGCTGCTTTGCCAGTCGTGATGGCCGTATCTGGATCGCCGACCAGAACCAGATCGGATTTCTCAATCCCGGATCCACCAAATATTCTTCGTTGCGGGTCCCGTTCGGAAGTTACGAAACCAACTACGACACGCATTTCGATCAGCTGCCCAACGGCGATATTCTGGTCAATACCTACTACGATATTGCCTTGATCAAACCAGACCGGATCCGGACGGGATTTGGTAGTCTCAAGCCGCAGCTCTCCCAGCTTAAAGTAAACGGCGAGCCTGTTTTCATTGATCCAAAAAATCACCAGTCGCTCACGTTCAATCATTTGCAGAACTCGCTCGAATTTCAGTTTGGTATGCTCACCGCCACTCCTGAAAATTTGTTGTTCGAGTACAGCCTGGCAAAATCCAGGTCCTTTTTCAGTTTCACATTTGGTGAGGAAGAAGACCATACCAATGGTTCGGCCTTTACCACCCAAAACGGCAACCGGCAGTTTTACCAGAATCTGGCGGGAAACCAGACGGTATCCATGTTCTCCCTTTCTCCGGGGCAATACCAGCTTATTTACCGGATCCGCTCCAAAGATTCTGCCTGGATAAGCGAGCAACAGGTTTTTTCGTTTGTCATCGAACCCGCCTTTTACCAGACCGGGTGGTTCTGGACTTCCATAGTTTGCTTGTTTGCCCTGTTGATCTACGTGTATTATCGCTCAAAATGGAGGGCACGCGATGCCGTTTTTGCACTCGAAGCCCGTGCCATGAACCTCGAGAAGGAAAAAACCATTGTGCAGTATGAAAGTCTCAAGCAGCAACTCAACCCCCATTTTCTGTTCAATTCCTTGTCCTCTCTCGGCAGTCTCATCCGCATCGACCCCAAAATGGCCGTCACATTTCTGGAAGCCATGAGCAAATCCTACCGCTACATTCTCCGGAGTCAGGAACAGGAACTGGTGCCGTTGAGGGATGAGCTTCAATTTATCCAGACCTTCATCCAGCTGCAAAAAGTCCGTTTTGAAAATGCCCTTCAGTTCGACATTGACGTGGCCGAAGAAGAAAAGCACCTCAAAATTGTGCCCGTCACGCTTCAGAACCTGGTCGAGAATGCCATCAAGCACAACGTGATGGACGATGAGTCGCCTCTTTGCATCCGGATTTTTGTGGACAATGGCTTTCTTGTGGTCGAGAACAATCTCCAGAAAAAAGCCATAGTCGAAGGCAGCAACAAAAAGGGCCTCAACGATTTACGATCCTTTTACAGCTACCTCGATTCCCGCCCGATCAAAATCGAGGAAACCGCCAGCCACTTCCGCATTTCCATTCCGCTCGTCTGATTTTGTCTTAGGAATTTGATTTGGGCATGCCGGCTCCTTTCGTCGCCGTCGGGCCATTCGCTTGTAGTCCTCCGTCGCTGTGCTCCGTCCGGGCTACCGCTGCTGTCCCTCATGCAAATCTCACCCACATTTCCCGAATTGGATTTCATCAATCCTTAACAATGGTTAACGCTTGTGTCAATATGGATTCTACTGGAAAATTTCTTTTGTTATTCGCCGTTGTGCCAGCCGTTTTACACCAATCATCAAACCAAATGAACCGGACTCTTTCTCTTTTCATCCTGCTGGTTTTTGCCACCGGATTCCAATCTTCCGCACAAAGGACATACAGCCATCAGGATTCCCTCATGGCCAAACGCTACTTTGTTAAATCCTGGGACTATCCCATGTATGCCCTCCGAAGGCAATTGTATCTCGACAGTGCACTCCTGTACATGCCAACCCATGCATACATCTGGCAGCAAAAAGCCATGCCGCTCTACAAACAGCAACGCTATGAATACGGCAAACCTTTTCTTGACAGTGCCGTGAAATACGATCCGGGCAAGTGGCTCGATTACCGTGGATTTATGCGCTGTATTTTCGAAAAGAGCTATTCCGCCGCCATCGCCGATTTCCGGTTGGCCAAACAGCGGCACGGAGAACGCCACGTGATGGATCATCCCTATTCTTTTTACATCGGACTCAGCTTCCTCCAGCTCAACCAACTCGACAGCAGCCAGCACTATTTTGATTTTTGCATCGAAAAATCCCGCAGAGAACAAGGCGCCGGTGCCGAGCATTTTCTTCTTCTGCTTTACCGCGGAGTGGTGGCGTATGAAAAGGGCAACAACGAGGAAGCCATCCGTTTTTTCGATCGTGCCCTTGTGATCTATCCACGATTTTCAGATGCTTCCTTTTACAAAGCCATGTCACTTATGGCGGAAAAGAAATTCACAGAGGCCATGACCTGCGCACAAAAAGCAAAACTGGATTTTGATGCCGGCTACACCATCAACGAAGACAATGCCTACTATGAATATTACCCGTATCAGATCCGGCCTTACCTGGTCAAAGGACTGATTTCCCAGATCGAACAGATGCAGAAGTAA
>DAIOVD010000229.1:3219-5734 GCA_036759185.1 Catalimonadaceae bacterium
TCCTCCACTTCCGGGTCGTTCACAAACTGCTGCACACCGGAAAGCAAACTCTGGATATTTTCGTAGCGGCCTATGCCTTCGATGGTTTTGTCGGCCGTCAGTTCCCGCACAATGCCCGATGCTTTGGCCACATGGTCCACCACTTCAAAGGCATTTTTGGCTGTGGCCAGAAGTGAAAAACTCTTGATCAGGTTGGCGAACGATTCAATTTCACCTACGATTTTTCCCTGCAGAGCGTGTTTAATGTTCGACACCACATCCCAGACGGGCACGCCGTTTTCATTGGCGATCACCATGATTTTGGCCAGGGTAGTATCGCCGATCCCTCGTTTGGGATAATTGATCACACGTTTGAAAGCCTCTTCATCGTTGGGGTTCACCGCCAGACGCAGATAGGCCATGAGATCTTTCACTTCTTTCCGCTCATAAAACGACAACCCACCGATGATCCGGTAGCGTAGGTTCAGTTTCCGCAAGGCCTCTTCCAGCGGACGGGACTGGGCGTTGGTTCGGTACAGAATGGCGAAATCCTTGTTCTTTAAACTGTTGGAAACCTTTTCCTCAAAAATGGAAGAGGCCACCATGCGGGCTTCTTCGTTGTCGCTCTCTGCTTTGAGCAAGTCGATGGGCTCGCCGGTTACGTTGGAGGTCCACACGTTTTTCTTCAGCTGGGCCTTGTTGTGGCGGATCACCGAGTTGGCCACTTCCACAATGTTTCCGGTGGAGCGGTAGTTTTGCTCGAGGCGGAAAATCTCCACATCGGGGTAATCCTTTTCAAAATTGAGGATGTTCTGAATATCGGCACCGCGAAAGGCGTAAATACTCTGCGCATCATCGCCCACCACGCAGATGTTGCGACGAACCGCTGCCAGTTTCCGGGCAATGAGGTACTGCGAAAGGTTGGTATCCTGGTACTCATCCACCAGCACATAATGGAATTTCTGCTGATACTTGTTGAGCACATCGAGGTGGTCACGGAAGAGCACATTGGTGTTGAACAACAGATCATCAAAATCCATCGCACCGGAACGGAAGGCCCTTGTCTGGTACATCTGGTAGATTTTGGCGGTCTGTGGCCGGCCGCTGGCTTCGTCTTCGAGCACCAGTTCGGCGTCTTTGGAATATTGTTCCCAGCCGATGAGGCGGTTTTTGGCGGACGAAATCCTGGCCAGAATCTGGTTGGGTTTGTAGGTTTTGTCATCCAGCCCCATCTCCTTGAGAATGCCACGGATAAGGGACTTGGAATCGTCGCTGTCGTAAATGGTGAAGTTGGACGGGTAGTTGATTTTCGGGGCTTCGGAACGCAGGATCTTGGCGAACACCGAGTGGAACGTTCCCATCCATAAACTCCGGGCCTGCGAACCGACGAGGGCCTCGATCCGGTTGCGCATTTCCTTAGCGGCTTTGTTGGTAAAGGTTAGGGCCAGCACGTTGTATGGCTCCACACCCAGTGAAAGCAGGTGGGCGATCCGGTACGTCAGAACCCTTGTTTTACCGGAACCGGCTCCGGCAATGATCATAATCGGACCCTGGCTGTGGGTTACGGCTTTTCTCTGGACCTCATTCAGTTGATCTAAGTACGATTTCATGGACCGGTGTTTGTTAATACGACGAACCGGCAAAAATAGGAAGGGCCGGACCGAATCCGAAGGTTTGGTGGAAAAATAATCCAGTAGTTTAAAGTTGCAGGTTCAAAGTTCAAAGAGGATGGTTTGGGATTGGGGTGAGTTGCCGTTTTGCGGATCATTCCGGATAAAGTGGGTTTTTTGTAAAGTGCGATTCTGGCTCAGAATTGGGGTTTTGCTGCAAACACAGAAATTTATATTCGCAGCAAATCGATTTCCTGCGAATATGGGATTTTATATTCGCAGATGAGTGCAGGTCGGAGAGATCATAAAAAGGAGGTCGTCAAAGCTAAAAAGTCAAAGGATGTAGGTCTGGTGAATGACAAATCAGAATTTCACAAAAAATCCATAATCCTCCGAAACCTTTTGCAGTTCACTTCCGTGTAAGCGCATCTCAAGGGAAAAATCCGACGGTCCGGCAACCTTTTAAAAGGACGGTGTCGCTAAAAATTTCTCCTTTGCTGCACTATGATCGCTCACATGAAAAAGTTTCTTTTCCTTATGATTCTGGTTCTGGCCACCTGCGCTTCAGCTATGGTGTACGGATCGTTCACACAGGAAGAACAACCAATGGCGCAGAAAACAGGTTCGAAAACGGTCGTTTGGGCCTATTCAGCACTCAAGTTTTTAAAGCCGGTTATTCTGAAACAACACTAATCAGATTCGGAAGACCGGGAAACCAATTTGGGACCCGGCTCAGGTTCCTGTCAGATTTTGCAAACTCCCTCTCACGGGAGTTTTTTCATTTCCGGCGGGTGGGTAGATTTACCGCCTGTTCATCCTCCGGAATTCATGCGCTATTTCAAAATCAGTCTTCTTTTTTTTCTTTTTTCAGTGTCACTGAATGCGCAGGTTTTGTTTTCCATCCAATCCCTTCCGGCTAAATACAC
>DAIOVD010000230.1:0-5611 GCA_036759185.1 Catalimonadaceae bacterium
AATTTCCTGGGTGCTTCCCTTTCTGAACTCCTTGCTTTTGCCGGTTACAAAGTGGTGAAGGCCAATCTGGTAAACGACCGGGGCATTCACATTTGTAAGTCCATGGTGGCTTACCTTGAAACCGGCAAAGGCGAAACACCTGCTTCTTCAGGCTCGAAAGGAGACCACCTGGTTGGGAAATATTATGTGAAATACGACCAGATGTACAAAGCACAGGTCGCCGACCTCGTGGCTGCTGGTAAAACTGAAGATGAAGCCAAAGTGCAAGCCCCCGTTTTCGTATCTGCTAAACAAATGCTGGTGGACTGGGAAGCCGGCAAGACAGAAGTGATCGAACTCTGGAAAACCATGAACGGCTGGGTCTACGATGGTTTCAATGCCTCGTATCAGCGGATGGGGGTGTCGTTTGATCAATACTATTACGAATCCAATACCTACATTTTAGGCAAAGACATTGTCGACGAAGGTCTCGCCAAAGGTGTGTTTTACAGGAAAGATGACGGTTCAGTCTGGATCGATCTCACCGAAGAAGGACTGGACCACAAACTGGTGCTCCGGTCTGACGGAACCTCGGTTTATATCACTCAGGATATGGGTACTGCCGATCTCAAGTATCAGGATTTTAAAATGGACCGTTCTGTATATGTGGTGGGCAATGAACAGGACTATCATTTTGAAGTCTTGTTTCACATCCTGAAACGATTAGAAAGGCCGTATGCTCATGGATTGTATCATCTCAGTTATGGGATGGTCGACCTGCCGTCAGGGAAAATGAAAAGCCGGGAAGGGACCGTAGTTGACGCTGATGAGCTGATGGAAGAAATGGTGGAAACGGCTAAAGAACGGACGCAGGAACTGGGAAAAACAGTCGATTTTGATGCGGAAGAATTGTCCCGCCTCTACGATGTACTGGGAATAGGCGCTATCAAGTATTTCCTGTTGAAAGTGGATCCGAAAAAGCGGATGCAGTTCAATCCGGCTGAGTCCATCGAACTGAATGGCAACACGGCCACCGCTATTCAATACACCCATGCCCGGATTTCCGCCATTTGCCGCAAAGCAGATCAGCTCGAAATCGGACTGACGCTGAACCATATGCCTCCAACTCTTCAGAAAACTGAACGGGATCTGGTGAAGCATATCCTGGGTTTTGTGGAATGCGTGGAAGAAGCGGCTTCAGGCTATAGCCCTGCTGTTGTCGCCAATTATATGTATGAAACCAGCCGGCTGTACAACAGCTTTTTCGCTCATGAAACCATCTTTCAGGCCGAAACACCTGAGCGTATTCAGTTTCGGGTGGCGCTTTCCTGTCACACAGGCGAAATCCTCCGTGCCTGTGCGAAAATCCTGGGAATCGTGATGCCGGAAAGAATGTAAGAAGAGATGTTAGTTAAGAATTGAGAATTATGAGTTAAGTGAGGAGTCATTTAGTTTTCAAAGGGGTTGATGCAGAATCCTGGATATCTCAACAGGGAACCCTTACGCCAACCTCTATATCCTAAGCATCAATCATTTCTCTTTTTCTCAAGGCAACTGCGTTCATGCAATAC
The DNA here is from genome assembly GCA_036759185.1 of Catalimonadaceae bacterium. Lineage (GTDB taxonomy): Bacteria > Bacteroidota > Bacteroidia > Cytophagales > Flexibacteraceae > CAMDMI01. The sequence goes on from DAIOVD010000230.1 coordinate 1,551, forward strand.
CGGAGACCTCCGGGCTCCGGACCGTCGGGGAATACATGCCCAAGGTGGGCATCGCAGGTATTGCAGACCGATTCAATACGGACCATACCAAAGGAATAATCCGCATTGTACGCGATGGCATTTTCGGCGATGGGTTGTGTGAAAGATGGCCATCCGGTACCACTTTCAAACTTCCGGGAACCATCAAAAAGAAGGGAGGCACAACACACACATTCATAAAGGCCTGGTTCAAACAAGCTGCACATGTCCGAGGAAAATGCACGCTCAGTTCCATGTTGCCTGGTAACCCTGAATTCTTCCGGTGATAATTGGGCCCGCCATTCTGCCTCTGTTTTTTCGACCCGGTTTTCCGGTGTCGGGTTGCCGCTTTGACAGAATTTGATCAAATCTTTCCAGGTCAGCATATTCGTATTTGTTTCCTGCAAAACTAAGGGTTCATGTGCCGCATTCATAATACATGAATAGAATGTCCCTCCTTTCCATTTGTTAATCTGATGGAAGTAATGTTTTCAATCCGGCAAAGCGTTCATTTTCTTTGGTTTCAACAAAAAATAAATAAGTTGTACGCATCTTCACAATCCTGAAGAGCTGATTTCTTAGGAAAACTTCCCATGTGTAATGTTATTTTTTTTCATTTTGAAGCCCGATCACCAACGAGAAAATGTGCCCCACCAGATTGTTGCTTCGGTGGTTGTACTGATACCTTAGCTTGAGTGACTGAATCCAGAGTTTTCTGGACAGATTTTCAGAGGGACGGTACAGTATTGAACCTCCGGCCGACAGATTTCGGAAGGTGGAGAGGTCATAATCAGATGTGTAAAACTGCTCAGTCGACTCATGCTCTTTGTAACCGGCAAAGTACCGGGAACCTTGCTGGATGGCAATTCGGATTTGTGGTGTCAGAGTTAAGGAAGGTGAGATTTTAACGGCCGTTTCATTTTCAAACGTAATCGACCGGATGCCGAAATTGTCAGAGTAGAATTGAAGTGTATTCCGGAGAATCACCCTTCCTCCCAAAAAGCGATTCCATTTGATAGCCATAGAAAGCTTCCAACGTTCATTGGGCAATTGTTCCACAGCCAGGCTGTCTTCTTTAAAATAAATCCGGTGAAATGGTGTGGCCAGCAAACCTTTCTGGATTGTCAGTTCAGGAAAGATACCAACTGTATTTCGCCGGTTGGCGATTTGTGAAAGACTGAATTTGAAGTTGTAGGAACGCCGAAGATATTCTTCATACCAACTCCGGTACCGCAGTTCTACGGGCACAATCAGGCGGACCGGTCGGTAATAATCCGGATTGACCCTGCCCCAGCGGAGGTCGTCCTGAAAAAACTGGAACTGCGCAGTGAAGGACCTCATCTTATCGGTACTTTCCTTTTGAAAACCTGCCTGAGCGGAAAGAGACAGGTAATCACTTTCCATCGAGAAACCACAACCACCGGACCAGGCTGATTGTTTCTGCTCATTTTTTCGGGTGAATCCTGGAGTGAAATACACCCGTTTGTCGGTTCGGGAAGCAGACGACAGGACGAAGTCGATGTTGTCAGTGGATGCGGAGGTGATGATGTCCACCCCGGTTTTGAGTGACCATTCCTTCTTTCCGCGGGAGCGTTTCAAGTTGAGTGCCGGACCATACACCACCAGCTTTTCGGTTCCGATACCACCCGTTACCGCCGAATTGCTTCCGTTCTGGAGATAGTGATTGTACACCAGTTCAATATCGGTTTTGGACGGAACGGGAGGATCTGAAACCGGTTTTGTCTGAGCTTTGGCCATAAATTGGCAAAACGCCAGACTGCCGATGAGAAGGAATCGTTTCTTCATCTCAGGGTTTTGGGGAAACGATTTGGTGCTCCTTTTTCCATCGACGGATCCGTCCGGTGGCATTTTTGTATGGTGAAGACGAGTTGAGCTGAATCATTCGTCCCAACGGATAGTCACGGTAAAATGGCTGTTTGTACAGTTTCTCATCTGTCTCACTTTCTACCAGCTCCAGAATTTTTTCCTGATTGATTTTGAGCCGGAGACACAACTCCGGGAATCCGACACTGGCATAATCCAGATAGAATTTTTGGGCCAGTGCACCAAGCTGATTCCATTGAAAACCCTCTTCGGGAAAAACTACAGGTTGTCCACTTTCGGAAAGACGGACCCATTTCAACACCAGTTCTCCCCAGCCCAGCAGATAGGCAACCAGATTTTGAACCGACATCATAGTTCCTTTTGCGTGACCTTCCATTTGATGGTTCAAAACATGGTTTTCCGGAATGGATTCCAGTTCCTTCCACAAAATCCCGAAATTCCGTTGAATATCGGTTGCGAGTTCAGTTTTTGAAGTGGGAATTGCCATGGTGAAAATCAGTTGCAGCCACACCCACCGCTTCCTTTCGAATTACCGGCCGGAGTGGCTCCTTCCCGGATGGAGTGAACATAGTTTTCAAAATTTTTGCCAGCATCATTTCCCAAATCCATTTCTGGATCATTCACATACACACGGTCATAAGGTTTCAGACTGGCACATGACACCGCTGAAATTGCCGCTAAAATCAGGCAGAAGAAACGGTTCCGGTTACGAATGAACTTCTTCATATTCCAGTTGTTCTGAGAAAAATATATGGTTGCGATCATCCACCATAATGCAATGCGTCTCCGGTAAATGCTGCACAAAATGCATTCCTTTTTCAGGCCCCATCACATACAAAGCTGTTGCCAGTGCATCGGAAAGTTCGGCGCTGGGAGACAATACCGTCACGCTTTTCATTCCCTTCAGGGGAAAGCCGGTTTTCGGATCGATGTTGTGGGAATAGCGGATGTTCTGGTGCATAAAAAACTGTTCATAATCGCCTGAAGTAGCGGCCGCAGCATTCGATAGCGGAATGTAAAACAAGGGTTGTCCGGGTTGATCCGGATTGGCGATGCCGATTTTCCAGTTCTCACCTTTTTCGGTCAGACCAAAGGCTTTCAAATCGCCGCTGGCATTCACATATGCCGATTCAACTCCTTCCTTTTTCCAGAGTGTTGCGACTCTTTCCGAGGCATATCCTTTGCCAATCGCTGCAAACCCGATTTCCATGGCCGGATGTTCAAACGATACCGTCTGTTTTTCTTTATTCAGTTTGATTTTGTCAGTTCCAACGGATTCAAGTGCCCGTGTAACAGACGAAGGGGAGGGCATCTCAAAATGCTGGTTTTGAAAGGAATAGAGTTTTTTCAGAGGCCTTACCGTAATGTCGAAATTTCCCATTGTCATTCGGTGCAAAGCCTGACAGCGTTCCATCAGACTGAAAAATTCGGCCGGGACTTCTACAGGATGCTGGCCTGCTTCACGGTTCACCTGTGATGTGATGGAGTCTGGTTTAAACTCCGTAAGAAGTGCTTCTATCCGCTGGATTTCGGCGATGCCTGACTGGAGGATTTCGTTGGCAATTTTTGAAGAATGATGGATAACACCCAGTTCAAAGTCAGAGCCCATCTGCCGGCAACGGATCCGGTGTGTTTTCATTTCCATTTCTGACTCTGGTTCAATATTTCCTGGCTCAATTCAAGGGCCGATTGATTCCGGAAAGAAATCCTGGAAAACTGAAATGTATCGGTTCGGGCCAGCACGATCCCGGGATACTGGCCATCGAATCCATATTCATCCGCCAGTTTCTGGTTTTGCTGTTTCACCGATTCACTTTGGTTCGTTCGCTGTGGAAAATCCACCCGTATCAACTCTATTTGCTGTTTATGAAGAATCCGGAGAAACGTCGTGTCTTTCAAAACAGTACGTTCCAGCTTCCGGCAATTGGTGCACCAATCCGATCCTTCAAACACAAACAGTTGAAACCGGTGGCCAATCTGTTTCTGCTGAAAACCGGTGGACAGCGCCAAAAGAATCAGAGAAAAAATAAAGGAAAGCAAAACAGGTTTCAATGAATTGGAATGTCGGAATACAGGTTGAACGCAGAGTCGGATCTGCATTGCAAAATAGGGGAGATGATTGAATTGGAGATGAACTTTGGCAAAATCAGCAACTGATTATCGACAGACATTCAGTGTTTCAGAAATCCGGCTTTCAG
>DAIOVD010000231.1:0-5597 GCA_036759185.1 Catalimonadaceae bacterium
TTTGAGGACTTCCATCTAAAGAAACTCCCATGCGGCTATATGCCCACTTCCATTGACGCACCCAACTGATCTGGGTTCCCAGACCTATCCGGTCTCGAGCCTCAAGTGATCCCACATGGAAGCCATTGTCTCCCGGTTCAACCAACCGCCTCAAACCCATGTAGCGCCAGTCTGCCTGCCAGCCCCAAGTCAGCCTGGAATTTGCCTGAGCATCACCCAAAATATAATACAGCACACCAAAACGGAAGTTTGTCCGGTTTTGCAACATCATCATTCTTTCCCGGGTGTAGGTGGAACTCTGATAATCATGTTTCAGATTCACCATTTTGATAGGAAACCAGGATAAATCGGCAATCACGATTCTTCGTGAGGTGGCAAATTCGAAACGCCAGGTCGCCAGATTCTGTAAACGGTATGAATCGTCACTTACCGCAGGGGAAATTCCGGAATACGATCCCTGGACCCGCTCCGCACCGACCAATACCCAGTCACGGTTTTTAATCTGAGACCAGCCCGTCGTATGTCCAACGAGGATAAGGAGAAGAATGAAAATCTTTCTCATCTTGATTAACGGGTTAAGGTGATACGGAACAGATTGAACCGGTGGCTGGTAAGTGAATTGTTGTTTGCCAGAAACACATGCAATTCGTTTTGCGAAACCATGTGCATGTCCAGCACAATGGTTTCATATACTGTACCACTCACATTCCTGGAATAGTATCCATGGAATGTAGATTTATAGTTGTAGGTGCGCTTTTCCAATGGTTCGCCCAGATACAAGGTTTCAGGTTTTAAAACGATTCCGGCTAGTTTCCATTCAGGAATCCGGGCATCGGCTTTGGCAAGACCACCGTAGCCTGACTTACCAATTTCCTCTGAAGGCATGAAATCAAATGTACCGGACAATGCCACCGTGCTGTCCTTGTAGTTCCCAATGCATAAAACTTGTTGAAATGTCCACTTACCAAAAATGGCATCCGAATACACGTCTTCTTTCTTGCAGCTCAGAAAGAAAGGCATCAGTAATGTCGCCAGAAAAACGCGGAAAAACATCCGCCTGAAGTCAGATAGGTTCTTCATTTTGGAGAAAAAGAGGGGTGATCGAACTCGTTCTCTGATCACCGATACAAAGTCACAACAAAACAGAAGGATAATCCATACCCCGAATCCGGCATTTTGGGTATCCGTACTGGCACGGATGCCATCTTTTATGCACAAAGAGACTGCGTACTTATCAGCGCATTACTCCCACTCCACCAGTCCGGTGCCGGACCAATGCCCGAACGAAGAGATGTCCATTTTGGGATGCCGGATTTCCCGCCAGATCTGCGTCATGTTCACAAACCGGATGTCGTCGAACATGATGATGGGTGGCTTTTTGAATTTGACCCGGTCGAACAATGCGATGAAAGCCCTTTCCATGACACCGTCCTTGGCAGCGTCGGCAAAGATGAAATCGGCATTTTCCAGTATATCCATCTGAGATTCTGCCTGTTTAGGGTCGGAGAGATCAATAATTCGTTGTTCCATTTTCTCATCAAAATCCGTTGCTGTCAGTCCGCAGCCTGTTATCTGATCGAATGGAATGATGTCATATGTGTAAATCCGGGAGCCTTCCGGAAGCGCCGATTTCATGGCCATACATCCAGCTCCCTGGTAGGTTCCGATTTCGATCACCGTTTTGGGTTGAAGCACATCCATGAGTGCCGCCAGTAAACGGTAATGTTCACCCGGATAGGTGTTCATAAAAACCTGAAGTTCTTTATAAAATGGCGCTGCAACCTGAGAAAGATCGAGAGAAAACGCTTTCCGGCTGGCTTCCAGGGCAATTTCGATCAGTCGTGTACTGGGTTGAAAGGGTTCGTCATCAAGCGACAACAGGTAGGAGGGAAGGTAATGCCGTACATGGTTCGCCAGAAAGATTTCGGCTTCTGCCTGTTCCTTTTGCTCGGCAGACAGCTCAACGGTTTTGGTTTTGAAAAGGCCTGAAAGATTCATCCGGATGTTGACTTGGAAGGCAACCAACCATTTTCAGCTGAGATTAACAAAAGACGGACGGTATCAAATGGAAACCTATTTCATCAAACATCCCTCACCACTTCCAGCCGTAGCCAACAGACAGAATCCAGTTCTGACCCGGATTTTTCACCGGAACCGGCAGACTGTTTTGTGTCCAGGACATCCGGTTACAATCAATGCTGATCTGATGTCTTTTTGAAATGGGTGCCCAAAGTCCGATTTCCCAGTTCTGAGGCGAGTATTCGAAAGCTTCGGTCGGTTTCAGTCCTGTCAGAACATAGGTGAAGGAAGCAACCCGTAACCGGGCCTGAATCCCGATGGGTGAGCGTTCGGGTTTCCATTGAATCCGGGGATACAAGCCTGCGATCAGCGTGTTGCGGTTGTAGGTTTGATGGAGATTCTGGAAACCGGTTACCGCCACCACCGACAAACTATCAGGCCCGTATTCATACCGGATGGGGGTTTTTTCTGAAGGATTGAGAATCGCACTGGCCCTTTGGATAATTCCGTTTGCCGAAACTTCGATACCCAGCCACAACGACCGGCTCAATTGCCACAACCGACTCATTGCCAAACGAAAGCATGGCGCTTTTGAAACATCAGCCGGAGAAATGGCAACCATGGGAAGTCCTTCGTTGGTGAAATAATCCTGTTGTAAACTGGCACTCTGCAGCATCAGCCCGGCGTGGAAAGAAAGCATCCAACAGGCATGCTTTTTCTGTTTTTGGGGTTGGGTACTGTCGGTTTGTGAAACAGCCTGGGTATCGGGAGGGGTAGCCGTTTTTGCAACCTGCTCCTGACTGGAATCTTTGGTTGCGATTCCAACTGTAGGACTTACCTGAATATCGGCAAGGTTTGATTGGGATGGATTCTGATCCTTCTTGTTTTCGTTCCCTAAACCATTGGGGTTTTCCACGACGGTTTTGGTTTTTGAGGAGATGTCGGGAGTGGATTCAGTTGAAGATGCACGTGATGAAATCTGGCCAGCTAAATCTTCGGGTTCAGGAGAATTCAATTTTGACTTTTCAGTTTGAAAATCTTTCCGGATTTCCTTGTTCGATTCTATGATTGAATTGGGCTGCTTTTGTTCCAAAGCCAGAGCTGAAACCGATATAGGCTGTCGGGATTTTTTCCTTGTTTTCTTTTTTTCCGTTACCGCACCCGAGGCACCGGACGCGATGACTTCCGGCTGAAAAGTTTCAGGCAAGGCATCTCCGTTTTTGGAAACAGAGACTGCCTGCCTGCCCTTCTGATCGGCTTTACTGAAAACAAAATCCTTGGTTTCTTTTTGACCAGATACGGATTGGCTCCGGTTCATTGATTCTTTTAAAACCTCTTCTTTCTCTGTGTGTTCATCAGAAGATGAGGTAGATGCTTTTTCTTCTTTTGTCCTGGATTCGGTGCCAGATACCGGACTTAGCTGTTTATCTTTTTCAACCGGTTTCTCATATTGAGAACTCTCTTTTGGGGCGACTACCAGAAGTTGTTCGTTCTCTTTTTGTTTTGGTTGAACCGCCATTTCAGACGGATTCATGCACAATTCCCAACAGCCCAATCCGGCAAAGAGGATTCCCAGAACACCAAAGATCCAGTAAAACAGTCCCCGACGTTTCTTTCGGTCCAGCCGGGCTTCAATACCTGCCCATGCCATTTCCGGAACAGGCTCTTTGTGCCCATCCAGGTTCTGGCCGAGGTATCCAGGTTTTGGTTCGTTTTCTTCCTTCATATCGTTACGATGCGAGTTTTTTAAGTTTATCCTGAAGCAACTGACGGGCCCGTGTCAACTGGGCACGACTTGCTCCTTCTGTAATGGAAAGCATCACCGCTATTTCCGTGTGCGGATATCCTTCAATAGCAAACAGGTTGAAAATCAACCGGGCTCCAGGTGGCAGTTCCTCAATGAGGGCGATCAGTTCATTGGCCTGCAGCTTTTGTAAACCATCTTCTTCGGTTGCGATGCTTTCCCATTGGTTTCCGTCCTGAAGCAAGACTGTTAACTTGTTTTTGCGCCAGTTGCTCAGACAAGTGTTCACAAAAATCCGTTTCAGCCAGCCTTCCAGTGATCCGTCCCTGTACTGACTGATTCGTTCAAATGCCTTCACAAAACCATCCTGCAGCATATCTTCTGCTTCCATTCGGTCACGGGTATAGCGGCGGCAGACGGACATCATTTGTCCGGCAAAACGCTCAAAAAGCAACCGCTGCGTGGTGCGGTTGCCGTTCAAACAGCCCTCAACTAACTCTGCTTCCGTATGCAATGTCTGGTATCGTTATTTCACTTTCCGTTTCTTCATTTGTTTAAAATTGAATTCTGACCCACGCTTTCGTTACCCGCCCGGAACTCAGATTTTTGTAGTAGTACCAAAATCCATCTTCCGTAGCAGCAGCATTGGATCGCCTGTATTTGTAGTGTTGAGTACCGCTGATAAGTGTATCGATGAGCACACCCGATTTGGTGTTCATCACCTTATAATTCCCGTAATCCCAATCCATCGGAGCCTCAAATGGAGTTCGTGTCTGGTAACTTCCGGTCTGTCCTGTACAGCCTGTATCATTGGCCGTTAATGTGGTTTCAGGCCAGATGACGGTACCGGTTGGAACTGTAAACACGTCATCCCTGGCTTGCGGCTCGCAGGTATTACCCAGCACAATGGCAATCTTGCCTTTATAGCATTGACCATTGGATCCGGTTGCCTGGTAACGGATGGTATCCCAGGCCCACATCGGTTCAAACGCAATGGGATTGGCGATGAATGTGATGGATGAATCGCTTGTTTTACTGACTGTGTAGAATATAGTTTTGAGAGAATCGGCCAGGATGGTTCCTTTTTTTCCGGTTGGAAACAGTTGTTTGATAAACAGACTGGTGGAGAAATTGACAAACAGCGTTCGGGTGGCAAGCTGTATGCAATCGGTGGTTACGGTGTCCGTGGTATCTACTGTAACCGGCCGGTAGCTCTTATTCTTAATCTTTAACCAGCCATCACGGCATACAGTGTTTTTACAAATGGTGTATTGGGTAGAATCTTTCTCCCAGCGGCCGGTGTCCATCACAAGCTGTACAGCTTTTCCATCTTCCACAATCCGGATTTTACCAAAACTCAGTTTGGTAAACTGAACACTGAAATTCCCTCCCTGAGCAATGGTATCGAACCGGATGGTTTGCGTAAGCTGAACCGAATCCACCGACACATTCAAAAGCGGAAGCGGCCCCGTCTGCTTTTCAAACGGCACCTTTGATGGCTCCTGCTCCGTAATCCGGGTGCAGGACAGAATCCAGCTCAGGAGGATAAAACCAATAAAGGTGTGAATTCGTTTCATGTTACAAAAGGAAGACTCCGGTTATGCAGGATTCGCTTGAAGGGTAGTTGAAAATATTTGAATTATTCCAGAATTACCTTCTTACTCACCTGTCCGCCAGAATTCCGGAACTGTAACAGGTACAGTCCTTTTGAAAGCTGACTGAAATTCAACACTTGTTGTCCCGCTTCAAGACGGGTATTCAGGACGGTCTCTCCTTTGGTGTTATACAATTGCAGTACACCCGCTTCCGGCACATTTACCTCCAGCTTTCCTTT
>DAIOVD010000232.1:0-5559 GCA_036759185.1 Catalimonadaceae bacterium
TAAGTCGAACAATGTCGTGTCCTCTTCAACCTTGAATCTCATCAATAAATTTGGCGAATATTCTGTCAAGATTGACGATCCAGGTAATTATACGATCAAGCCGGAAAGCGCTAAACTCAGCTTTGCGCCAGTATCTAAGGTGGTTACCGTTTCCGCAAGTAACCAAACCGGAATCGACTTTACCGATACTACCACCCGTTTGTTGACAGGAAAATTCTGGGCTGGTTGCAAAGAGATTATTGGTTCTGCAGTTCTAGAATTTCAGGACATCAAATCACGGGATGAAAACGGTGCCGTCCGTCCGGTGGAGTTCCGCAAAAGAACAATAGCCACCGACCCAAATTCAGGCTTTTATTCCATTCGTCTTCCAAGGCGACAATACCGGGTAAAGGTGGTTTCGTTTTCACCTTCAGGCTCTGATCAGGTGGATCAGGCAGATATTCTGGCATTTTTCAACACAAACTTTGATAGCACCGCCATAAAAACCGCCCTGCCTTACGATTCTCTGTTGGTTGACCTTCGTACAAAGGACACCACCAAAAACCTGACCTACCAAAGGCCACCTGTTCTTACAGTGACAGGTCTGGACAATGAAGTATGTGGGGCCGCTTATCACATTATTCCCCAGTTGCAGAAACGGAAATTTGAGTTTCAGGTATGGCAAAAACTTCCATCTGTTTCGATGCCTCTGGGATGCCCGGTAAGCAAAGACACCCTCAAAAAGGACACGGTGAAGTTATACACCAATATCAATGTGGACGATGTGAACGGTCCTGTCCGTAAGCTGATCCTGCGGAATGGAGTTGTGAAAGATTCACTGGTAGGTGGAAATCCGAATATCCTTGCCCCTTACTTTAAAACCTTCAATGCTCAGTTTACAGACCGCTACCAAAGGCAAGCAACGCAATTGAACAAACCAATTGTTGTGACGGGTGTGAAGGCAGACCAGGCGAGCAGTTTCACCACCACCACACCCGGGATTCCGCTTCTGGTTTTGCATGATCCTCCGGGGGATGGCAGTTTTTCATCATGGGAGCAAACCAAAAGTACCAAGCTTGCTATGCAGGTTCGAATTGGTGGAGGACTTGGCGTTGAAAACTGGACAGAGGCTAAAGTAGGCACCGATTTCGAAGTTTTTGGGGTTGAAAGCAAAGTATGGGGAACATTGAATAATAATATCGAGGTGAGTGCCCGTATGAACAATACCAACGAACTTTTGGTTTCAAATTCCTGTACACAAAGCTATTCGACAGCCAGCGATGACGCTGTCATTGGAGATGGGGCAGACGTGTTTGTGGGCGGATCCTTCAATCTGAAATATGCCAATTCGGTTGAAGTGGCGTTTAATGGCTGCCAGCTTTCCAACACCAAAAGAATCCTGATCGATCCAAACGGATTTGCCACAACGTTTATCTACACCGACGATTATATCCGGAAAAGCACCATTCCAGGCTTGCTGGCTTCTGCCAATACTCCCGGAACTTCTGCTGCCGATAAAAAGAAATATACAGACTATGCAAACCTTTGGCAACAAGCCCTGGCCAACAATGAGCAAAACAAAGCCCGGGCCGAATTCGATAAAAACGTTTCGTTTGCAGGAAGTGCAGGTTCCATCACGTATTCTACCACCAGTTCCGCAACAGCATCCAATACGCTCGAGTTTGATGTGGAAATAAACAGCAGCCTGGCCAGTGAATTTGGTTTTGACATTGGCGGAACAGGGTCATCCGGTGGTAGCATCGTTCGGATGCAGGTAAATGTGGGTGGAAGTGTTGGTGGATCGGTCACAAAAAGTACCACCATGAGCTATTCGCTGGACGACGACGACCCAATGGACAACTTTACTGTAAACATCAAGAAAGATCCGGTGTACAGTACGCCGGTTTTTGAAACGCTTGCCGGACAAAGTAGTTGTCCGCTGGAAGCGAATACACTATCACTGGATCAACCTTCATTGGTCGTTCCGATTCAACAAATTTCCGGCCTTCCTGCCAATGCAACTGCACAGTATTTGTTTCAGGTGATGAACGAGTCAGTAGATGCCACTGCTCAACCCAGAACCTTTGTTCTTTCGTTTGATGAGAACAGTAACCCATTTCCAGCGGCAATTATTAAAATAAATAATAAACCGTCAGCCACTTTCGATTTGCCTCCCAACTCAAGTGTAAATGCAACAGTGGAAGTATCCAGAAATCCCAGTGGAAATTTGTATTCGTATGAAGGCCTTCATTTTACCCTTAAGGACCAATGTTCCGGTGTGGTAGTAAAGGATGCCTACATTTCGGCGGGTTTCCAAAGCGCTTGCAGCGATCTGGTTTTCAATACACCCGCTGATAACTGGATTTGCAGAAGTTCCGACAACAACATCATTGCTGTTAATTTCAAAGGATATGATGTTACGAAACTCACCAGTGTTGCTCTGGAGTACAGCCCAAAAAACACAGGCAATTGGCAAAATGCATTTACGAAAACTGCGGCACAGCTAAGCACCGGTGGAAACGGAACCACAGAAAACTGGTCCGTGGCTGCTTTAGCTGACGGAGACTATGATCTGCGTCTCAAGCTGAATTGCGCCAGTGGCACAACGTATACCCAAAGGGCAACCGGTGTCCTGGACCGAAAGGCGCCCGCTCTGCTCGGTAAAAGACAACCCACCGACGATATCTACTCGGCAGGAGATGAAATTTCGTTCAGCTTTGATGAATCGATTCAAACTTCTGGTTTGAATTCAAACAAGGTTTTCCTGAACCGTGTTTCAAATGGGGCGGTAATTCCGGTTACGGTAAATGGCTACCAGAATAAAATGACGGTAGTACCACAAACCGATCTGATCTCTTTCCAGAATGAGCGCTTTCGGATCGTAGTACAGAATATTCCGGATTTGTATGGAAATTTGACAAACTCCGATACTTCGTATTTCGATGTGGGAACGTTTGTACCCCAATCCGGTGCAACTGCAGTGACGCTTTCAGTCTCTCCTGTCAGTATTCTGGAAAGCTCCCCAGGAACCATGGATTTCCGGTTTGAAGTTCCTTCTGCCGTGACCAACGCCGATTCACTTCAGATCAACTTTACCATTGGCGGCGCAGCCTTATTCGGTGAGGATTACACGGTGTCGTATTCAGAGCCCAGCAAGAGGAATTCATTCGATGGTTTCAACGGCTCGCTGGTGATTCCAAAAAATAAATCTTTTGCTGTACTTCGCATTGATCCGAAAACGGATGCTGTCAACGAAGGCCCTGAATCTGTTATTCTTACGCTTTCTCAGAATCCAAAGTACCTTTTTGGAGGTTCGTTTTCTGCCACCGGCACCATCCTCCAGGGTACTTGTGTGGTGAATGCAGGTCCGGATCAAACCTATGACCAAAGCTCAGGCAACAAATTTCTTGGCAACCCTTCACCAGCCGGCGGAACCTGGTCCGGAACGGGTGTAACGGGCAATACCTTCAGCACGCTCCAGTCGAGCGGAACCTATCCGGTTCGGTATTGCTATACCAATATTGATGGTTGCTCTTCCTGCGATACCATCCTGGTCACGATCCGTCCTCCTGTAGGCAAATGCGATATTCCGGTGATCACGCCAGGTACCGGAACTTACAGCAGCAACCAGTCGGTGATACTTTCGACCAAAACCACGGGTGCCATCATCTACTACACTCTGTCAGGAAACAACCCTGTGATTGGGGCAGGTTACACAAAAGTGTACACGGGTCCGATTTCACTTTCCAATACAGTTACGCTGAAGGCAATGGCTGTGAAGACCAGTCTGACCAATTCGGGTGTCGCTTCGGCCTACTTCAACTTCCCGTTGACGGCCAATCCTGTGATCAGTCCGGGAACGAGCGTGCAGCCGGGCAATACACTGGTGACCATCACCTGTGCTACGGCCGGTGCCACCATATACTACACCACCAATGGCAATAAGCCAAGGTTTGATGTGCCGAATGGTTTCACCAGAACCTACACCGGTCCGTTTACCATTACGGGTGCAGCCACCATCTGGGCTGTAGCGAAGCATCCGGATCTTCAGTACAGCTATACAGTATCAGCATTGATCTCCATTCCACCAGTTCGGTTCAATCCGGGAACCGGAACCTATCCGGCTGGACAACTGGTGACGATGACCAATACCACCGCCGGTGCCTTGATTTACTACACCACAGATGGTACCGTTCCAACGGTTGGCAATGCAAACACAAAACTGTACACAGCACCGGTTGCGGTGAACCTGTCTACCACCATCCGGGCGATTTCCTACAAGAACAGTGCCCAGGACGGTTTCACAGCAGTGGGTTACTACACCATTCCGTCTGTAGCCAATCCGGTGTTCAGTCCGGGACCAGGTGTGTGTGCTTCTCCATGCCAGATTTCGATTACCTCAGCCACAGCTGGTGCCCGGATCTGGTACACAACCGGTGGATTCAGTCCCGACAGTACCAAAGCGTACACGAAACGGTACACGGGTCCGATTTCGCTGCTGACGGCCGGAACCATTCAAGCCCAGGCCTACAAAAAGGGCTTTAGTAACAGTGGAGTCGTGAGTGGAAACTACACAGTTCCTGCTGCCCGTGTGGCGGTGGAAGGAGAGGAAGGAGAATTCACAAACGATGTACAATTGTTCCCGAATCCGACCACAGGTCAGTTTACCGTCAAAGGCCTTCCGATGGAAGAGCGTTTGCAGATCCGGATCTGGAATGCATCCGGTCAGGAGGTTCGCAGGCTGGAGTCTGCAGGCCAGAGCGATCTGGATCTGAACATCGGCTCCGAAACACCGGGCTTGTACCTGATCGAAATCCAGACCGAAGCCAGCAGGAAAGTGCTCCGGCTGATGAAGCAATAGAGATTCTGTCCTTTTCAACTCAAAGACCCCGGTGGAGAAATCTGCCGGGGTCTCTTGTTTTAGGCCCGGTTCAACTGGCTGCATCCGGAAAATTTACAAAAACTGCAGATGCATTCAGTTTTGGCTGTTGTCATTTTCTTTTGATCGGATTGCCAAATCAGGGTAAACCACCATCTCAAAAAATAAATAAAAGGCTGCCACAGAAATCGAGTGCCTTTGAATATGGAGGCTGCGATTGGCAAAGTCATGAGGCCAGAATTGGACAACCAAAACGGTTGGTCAGGCAAAATACCATCCTCCAAACCGAAAAATTCAATTGAAAATCGAGGATCAAACCGAAAATATCAATATATATTTGTGGTTTCGAAATCAAATTCCAATCCGAAAGGGAATTAAAATATGCTCAACAGGCACATAACCAGTCAAATAAAGGAGAGATTTGGAAAAGGCAAAGTCATTTTGCTTCATGGGCCAAGGCAGGTTGGCAAAACCACTCTGGTGAAAGCCATAGCCGCAAACCATAAAACCCTTTGGCTTAACGGAGACGAGAGTGATGTAAAGTTGCTTTTCGAAAATCCAACCTCCACCCGGTTGAAAAATCTGGTGGGTGATGCCGAACTTCTGGTGATAGATGAAGCCCAGTCTATCCCCAACATAGGCCTGGTTCTCAAACTTATGGTAGACAACCTCTCTGGTATTCAGATTGTAGCCACAGGATC
>DAIOVD010000233.1:0-5547 GCA_036759185.1 Catalimonadaceae bacterium
GAACAAATTGTCCGGCCTGCATTAAGGAAGCAAACGTTCCGGTATCAAGCCAGGCAGTTCCGCGATCGAGAATGCCCACTTTCAGTTTGCCTTGTTCGAGAAACACTTTGTTTACATCGGTAATCTCCAGTTCGCCACGTGGACTTGGTTTCAGATTTTTGGCAATTTCCACTACCGAGTTGTCGTAGAAATACAATCCGGGCACTGCGTAGTTGCTTTTCGGCTGAGCTGGCTTCTCTTCAATGGAAAGGGCATTGTAGTCATTGTCAAATTCCACCACACCATAACGTTCCGGGTCGTTTACATGATAGGCAAACACTACACCGCCATCGGGATCGTTGTTGGCCCGCAGAAGTTTTCCCATGCTGGAACCGTAAAAAATGTTGTCGCCAAGAACCAGTGCCACTTTATCGTCGCCGATAAATTTCTCACCTATAATAAAGGCCTGTGCGAGTCCGTCCGGAGAAGGCTGCACAGCATATTGAAAATCGCAACCCAGCCGGGAACCATCGCCCAGCAGTTTTTCGAAGTTGGGCAAATCAGACGGCGTAGAGATGATGAGGATTTCCCGTATTCCGGCCAGCATGAGGATGGAAAGCGGGTAGTAGATCATCGGTTTGTCGTACACTGGCATCAGTTGTTTTGAAACAGCCAGTGTGAGTGGATGCAAACGGGTTCCGGACCCGCCCGCCAGAATGATTCCTTTCATTATAAAACGGTGGTTTTAAAATTTGTGTGCAAGTTTTCAAATTCTTCCCAAATTAGCCCCACAACAACAAGAAATAATTATGATTAAAAATATTGAGTCGGCACAGGCTCCGGCTCCGATCGGTCCCTATTCGCAGGGAATTGCTTTTGGAAACCAGGTTTGGGTGAGCGGTTGTATTGCTTTAAAACCGGGTGGCGATAGCCTCATTCAAGACTCGATTGAGGAAGAAACCCGTGTGGTGATGGAAAATCTGAAAGCGATTGTGGAGGCAAGTGGAAGTTCTATGGCAAAAATTGTTAAAACCTCGATCTTTCTTACAGATATGAAAACCTTTCCTCAGGTGAATCAGGTGTATGGGAGTTATTTCGTTTCTCCCTATCCAGCAAGGGAAACCGTTGAAGTTTCCGCCTTGCCAAAAGGAGCGAAGGTGGAGATTTCCTGTGTTACGACTCTCTGAGAAAAGTATTTTTTGCCGGACCTTACACAAGGAAAAAATCACCGGATTTGACCGTTGGCTACCGGCAGGAAAAGAAATTACCTTTGATCAATAACAAATACAGACCGGTTATGAGTGAATTCTTTACCCTAAAAGGCCACAACTATTTTTCGGCCTTCGACGACGCACCAGATGAAGACGATGATCTCGATCCTGAAGAGGAAGACGATGATTTCGCAGATGAAGACATGGATGAGCTTATCTTCGATGAAAACGAAGAGGGCATTGATGACTTTGAAGAAGTAAAAGATATGGACGATATCGACTTCGACGACGACATGGATGACGAAGAAGATTTTGAAGATGAAGAAGTAGACGACGACGATTTCTAAAAAAATACGGAAGAATCGAACATATCGGCATTACCTTTGTTGTTCAGGTTATTAGGTTCTAATAACCTTTTTTTATGCCTATGGAAACCGTCGCAAAGCGCCACGTCAATTTATATACAGAAGCGAGTCCGAATCCGAATTCGCTCAAGTTTGTTGTCAATTTTCTGATTACTCCGGAAGGAAAGGATTTCAACTTTACCCGGAAAGATTCGCTTGCACAATCTCCACTGGCACAGAAACTTTTCGATACATTCGATTGGCTCGATCAGGTATTTTTCATGAACAATTTTCTTACCCTCACCCGCAATACGGAAGATGAGTGGTATGAACTGGTTGCTGAAGTAAAACCGGTTTTGCTCAGTTACTTTGAAGACAAGAACCCGGTGTTTGTTTTTGCCAATGAGGCTGAAATGAATGCAGCCGTAGAAGGTCCGATCGGAGAAACAGAGACAGAAAGGCAGATCATTCAATTATTGGACGAATATGTGCGGCCAGCCGTTGAGGGTGACGGAGGTGCCATCTCCTTCCGCTCTTTTCAGGACGGTATCGTGAGTCTGGAACTGAGAGGTTCCTGCTCCGGATGTCCATCATCCACTATGACACTGAAGTCGGGCATCCAGAATCTCCTCACCCGGATGGTTCCGGAAGTGAAAGAAGTGGTGGCCATCAATATGTAACTATCCAAATCCTTTCCGGATTATAAAACCAAAGCCACGCCTCGTTCGTGGCTTTCCTGTTTTTACAGGGATTATTTTTTTGTAATTCCCGTTCTAATTGGGTGTCAACATTATTTTATCCTGTCGGGATCGAACCAACGACCTTCCCGATTTTACATCGGGATGCTGTGTCCGAAAAAGTATAGACATAAAAAAAGGCCAACTCATCGTTGACCTTCTGTTTGAGCCTCCTGTCGGGATCGAACCAACGACCTTCCCGATTTTACATCGGGATGCTGTGTCCGAAAAAGTATAGACATAAAAAAAGGCCAACTCACCGTTGACCTTTCAAAAGAGCCTCCTGTCGGGATCGAACCAACGACCTACTGATTACAAGTCAGTTGCTCTACCAGCTGAGCTAAGGAGGCGTTTTTGGGAGCGCAAATATAGGTTCTTCCTTTTTTCCGGCAAGCGATTTTCAAAATTACTGAAAAAAAAAACTTCAAAATCTTTTGCGCTCCTACTGTCCGGTTAACACTCCGGTAACATTGGATGGGATTCATTTAATAGTTTGGTCACAATCGGCGAAAGTTCAGATAACGGACCGTTTCCTACTTGCAGCGTCAATTAATATGAAGCTGAATACATTTTATTGCGGGTGCTTGACTTTGGTTATCAGTCTGTTGCCCATTTTATCGTTCTCCCAGAAAGTGAGTCTTCGGGGAACCATCCGTGAATCGGTGAAGAAAGAAGGTCTGTTTGGTGCTACCATTATGATCGAAGGAACCACCATCGGTGCGCAGGCCGATTTTGAAGGAAAATTCAAACTGGAAATTCCCGCCGATAAAACCCAGACTCTGGTTATCCGGAGCATCGGATTCAAAACCAAAAACATTCCTCTTCAACCGATCCCTGCTGGTGAAGTACGTACTTTGGATGTAGAACTCGATGAGGACGTGAAGGATTCAAAAGAAGTGACCGTTACCGTTGTCCGCCGGCGGGATACCGATGTGAGTCTGATCTCCGATATCAAAAAAGCGGAGATGGTGGTCAACGGAGTATCTTCCGAACAAATAGCCCGTTCACAAGACAGAGATGCTGCCCAGGTAATGGCACGTGTTCCGGGTGTAACCGTGATCGACAACCGCTTTGTCATGATCCGCGGCATCAATGAGCGCTACAATTCGGTTATGATCAACGATGCCATTTCTCCCGGAACAGAAGTCGATACAAGGGCCTTTTCATTTGATCTCATTTCATCCAACATGATCGAACGGATGATGATTTACAAATCCGGAGCCGCCTCGCTTCCCGGTGAATTTGCCGGTGGTGTGGTGAAAATTTACACACGGAACACGTTCGGGGAAGATTTCTTCAATGTGTCAGTCGGAACTTCTTTGCGGCCACAGACTTCGTTCAGCAACGGTATGAAAAGCGAAGGATCGTCTGCCGACTTTATGGGCTTCGATGGAGGAAAACGTACCATGCCCTCCTCATTTCCGGCAACTTCTATTTACCAGGAACTTCCCGCAAGTCAACAAATCCAATATGCAAAATCGCTGAATGGTAATTTTGGAACCCAATCATTTTCTACACTACCCGATCTTCGTATTGGCATCAATCTCGGCAAACGATGGAACATTAAAGAGGCTCAGCTGAGTACCGTTTCATCCATCAACTACACATCCACTTTCCAGAATGTCCAGACCAGACGGTACCGCTATGCATCCTGGAATGAAGCACTACAGAAAAGTCAGGATACATTATTTCAATATTCAGATCAATCGTATTCACAGAATG
The DNA here is from genome assembly GCA_036759185.1 of Catalimonadaceae bacterium. Classification (GTDB taxonomy): domain Bacteria; phylum Bacteroidota; class Bacteroidia; order Cytophagales; family Flexibacteraceae; genus CAMDMI01. The sequence goes on from DAIOVD010000233.1 coordinate 3,994, forward strand.
TGCGGGTTTCGGCCATCTCCAACTGGATGTATAAAACCAACCGCAGCCGTGTCGAATTCAAAAATCTGTTCAACCAGATGGGCGATAATGAAACGGTTGTTCGTACCGGCCGCATTGCCGATCGCAGTGGAGATGAATTCCGCAACTACAGTTACAATTATCTGAGCCGCTCTTTGCTGAGCAGCCAGTTGCTGGGAAACCACACAATTTCAGAAGGCAACCAGATTGACTGGGTGGCGGCGTACAGCTACACCAACCGGAGTCAACCTGATTACCGTAGAGTGAGGACTTTTCATAAGGACGGATCGGATGAGCCATATCAGCTCGTTCCGGCTGCCGGTTCCGGTGGACTGGATGAAACAGGACGGTTTTTTTCCGGACTTAAGGAACATGTCGCCACGGCATCTGTTTCCTGGACTCACGCATTTACTGTGCCTTGGGATTCAGCCAAAGCTACCTTTCGGACCGGAACCTACCAGGAAACGAAATCACGTGATTTCCACGCTCGTTTCTTTGCGTATATCCTGAAAAATCCAGGTCAGAATCAGGATCTGATTTACCAGCCTTTGAACCAGATTTTTGATGTGGCCAACCTAAGTACTTCAAAATTTGTATTGGAAGAAGGAACCCGTCCGCAGGATTCTTACCAGGCTCAGAACTACCTGGCGGCAGGTTTTGCGGAAGCGATGGTGCCGTTTGGTCGCTTTAAAGTGATCGCAGGATTCCGTCCTGAATTCAATCAGCAGAAACTTCAGTCGGCGACTTCCGCTGAGAAAATCAATGTCAACAATCCGGTTTTGAGTCCGCTTGGTTTCTTCAATGCTTCCTGGGATCTGTCGAAAGAGTGGGTAATGCGAACAGCTTACAGCAAAACAGTGAACCGTCCTGAATTCCGGGAACTGGCGCCGTTTGTGTACTACGATTTCAACCTGGATGCCAACTTTGTCGGAAACAGCGATCTGAAAGTGGCCGACATTCACAATGTAGATTTCCGCACCGAGTTTTATCCTTCCAAATCGGAGTTGATCTCAGTCGGTGCGTTTTACAAATACTTTGTCAATCCAATCGAAACCCGGATTTCTCCCGTTGGATTGTCTCCTCAGTTCACCTATTCGAATGCCAACAGTGCCAGTAATTATGGGGTGGAAGTTGAATTCCGAAAAGCACTGGGTATGCCGGGAGGTGACCGTCTGGTCGATCGTCTTTTCTTTCTGTGCAATGCCAGTTTGATTCATTCTCGAGTGGATCTGGGTGTAGTTGGATCGCAGGAACGAATCCGGTCACTTCAGGGACAGTCACCGTACGTAATCAACGGTGGTTTCTATTATGCAAACGAATCAAAAGGACTCAACTTCACTGCGATGTACAATGTATTCGGAAAGCGAATTTTCATGGTGGGTGATGCCATGTTTCCGTCTATTTACGAAATGCCCCGTCATGTGGTTGATCTGACCGCTTCCTGGCAGGTCGCCAAGAAAGTGAGCCTCCGGGTAACGGCCAACGACATTCTGAATTACCAGTCCCGCTTTGTGCAGGATTCCAACCGGGATGGAA
>DAIOVD010000234.1:0-5428 GCA_036759185.1 Catalimonadaceae bacterium
ACATTTTTCATGCAGTCAAGGTTGGACAGCCGGACGAAAACAGATCTTTCCGGACTTGAAGATGCATTTGCTGTAAAATTCAATGTGTCGTTGCCCCATATTAACTGGTTAGTGCCGGTCACAAGAGCATTTGTAGACAGGATGACAACCTGCTGGGAATCAGCCAATGAATGGAAGGATGATGGAAATAAAGTAGAAGAGTTATTGAGGTCGGCTGTGGTTTCTTTGCTTGTGGTTAAATCGGGATTCAGCTCGATGATTGTACTCCGAATAGGCGAAGTCTGAAATGTGAGAGAACCATAGAGCAACCTTCCGTTTGACAGGGTTTCATGGGCAGAAAGTCCGTTCACACCTGCAAAAGTGTTGGTTGAAGCCTGCATCACAGAAGGGAGTGCCACCCCTGCCGATGTTGTCCGTATCATTTTGTGATTGGCTGGATTGTTATCGGCTCCTGTAAAATAGGCTTCCACCACTCCATTTCTTTCCCGGAGGCTTCTCGCTGCCGGATAGCGATCAGGAGAACCCGCAATTTCTGACCTTCCCCATAACAGGGAACCATTTGGGGAGATTTTAATTACAAATGCCCGCTGTGAATAAGTGGTATCAAATTCAAAGGGAACTCCACCAAATGATAATGTATCTCCAACAATGGCACCGGCAACCACAATGTTTCCACTGATGTCGAAGTTCAGATGGTTCCTGCCGGAATAAGCGTCACCAAAACCAGGCTGTAAGCCAAATGCTGTGTTTTCTGCTGTTGTAATGGTCTTTACCCAGGCCAGATTTCCGTTGCTCTCGTGGCAGGAAATCAGAATGCTTTCCGGGATGTTTGAAGTGGGGTCTGCGCCGGAGGCAATCCGCCATTTTCTGAATCCAACGGAGTCGGCTTTGACAATGGTGCCATTAAAATTTACACGATTGCCTCCGAAATAACCGATGGAATAGATTCTTCCATCCGGGCCAATTTGTGTAGAATTGATTCTGCAGGAGACGGGTCCTCCCACGCTCGGATGAGTTGAAATGAAAGGAAACATATTTTTTTTCCATTCCAGAGTTTGAGAAAAAGTAGGGGAAAGGGAGCCGGAAATGAGGGAGAAAACGAGGATGAGTTTTTTCATTAAGACGGGAAAAAAAGGGAGACAAAAGGATATAAAACCCCGGAAGTACGGGAAGACTAAAATTAGGTTTCGTGTGGGATAGATTTTTTTTGAAAGTCTTTCCGTGAGGGATTGAAGGGGTCTGTATGCGGGTGGTGAACGTATGTTTCAAATCCACCGGGCGTTTTTAAGAACCGCATACCGGAGCGACAGCGAAGCCACGCAAAGCCCGACGGCGAGCCTGGGAGCCGGCACGGCCAGATTAAGATTTGAATGTGTGGCGAATCGGAAATTCGCAGTATCTGAGATCCGGGATGCCCTTCGGAACATCCCGGACAGCGACTTTTGTAGCTGCATAAAAAAACCGGCCCCTCTTCAGGAACCCGGCATTAATATCTAATAAACCTGGAAGGTGTCGCCATGGCGACATGAGCCATTTCAGAAACCTTCTTTTAACTACGTCTTGAGTTCCCCCTCTGGAGCCTGTCCCGATTTTACATCGGGAGGTTAGGGGGCCGGCTTAGGCGGTTGCCACCGTATTATCCAGCACATCCATCACTTCCCGAACTTTGCCACGGCTTACTTCGAGAAGGGCTTTTTCTTCGGCGTTCAGTTGCAATTCGATCACACGCTCGATGCCGTTTTTACCCAGAACTACTGGTACTCCGAGGTAGCAATCTTTGATGCCATACTCACCCTGCAGCTCGATGCAAACAGGGAAAATACGTTTCTGGTCACGTACAATGGCTTCCACCATCTGAGCGGCTGCCGAACCTGGAGCATACCAGGCGGAAGTGCCCATCAGTTTTACCAGCTCTCCACCGCCATTGATGGTGCGGTCTACGATGGCATCCAGTTTGTCTTTGTCAATCAGTTCGGTTACCGGAATCCCGCTCACAGTTGTGTAGCGTGGAAGTGGCACCATGGTATCGCCGTGGCCTCCAAGCAACATAGCCTGGATGTCTTTTGGCGAACAATTCAACGCCTCGGCCAGGAATGCACGATAGCGGGCAGTATCCAGAATTCCTGCCATACCGAGAACACGGTTGCGTGGGAATTTGGAGGTGATGTGTGCACAGTAGGTCATCACATCCAATGGATTGGACACGATTACCAGAATGGCATTTGGTGAATATTTGATTACATTTTCGGTTACCGACTTCACAATTCCGGCGTTGATGCCGATGAGATCATCGCGGGTCATTCCGGGTTTACGTGGCAGACCGGAGGTGATCACTACCACATCTGAACCAGCGGTGCGGCTGTAATCGTTTGTCACACCAACGGTACGGCTGTCGTACAAATCGATGGGTGCTTTCTGCCAGATGTCCAATGCCTTGCCTTCCGCAAAACCTTCTTTGATATCGAGAAGAACAATTTCGTTGGCTATTTCTTTGTAAGCCAGAACATCTGCACAGGTGGCACCCACATTTCCGGCGCCGACAACGGTAACTTTCATGGTATTCAGAGTTTTTTCTGTTGAATTGGTCCGCAAAAATAGGGGTTAAGCGGATTCGGAGGTGCGAAAATTGAGATTTTTTTTCACAGCCACCTTCCTGATAAACAATTGACTTTCAGAAAACTAAAATCATAGTGCAATAGCCGACCGAAGTGGTACAGATTCTGATTCGTGAATGGCGAAAGGTTCGTTTTCTATCGGTAAATGCGGTTACTTTGTCGCCTCATGGCACAAACCGGAACCCGTTTTCAGACCATCCGACGCAGGCACAAAATTCTGGGCCTGTTCCGGTTGATCCGGATTCCCAATCTGGCGATGATCTTTCTGGGCCAGGTGTTGGTGTCGGTCCGTCTGCTCGAAAGCAACTGGATGGATAACCCGATCCAGACCAAAGCGATGATCTGTCTTTGGTTTGCGACACTGGCATCGGCGGCCGGTGGCTACATCATCAACGATTACTACGATGTGAAAATCGATGTGCTCAACAAGCCGTCCCGCGTGGTGGTGGGCAAACTGGTGACCCGCCGGAAAACGCTGGTCGCCCATTTTCTGCTGTTTGTGAGTGCCGTCCTTCTGGGACTGCAGGCCGGGAACAAAATCGGTCTCACTGTTTTCTTTTGTTCTTCCTGGCTGTGGCTTTATTCGAACCGGCTGAAACGCCTTCCGTTTATCGGCAACCTGTCGATTGCGGTTCTCACGGCTGTTGCCTTGTTTCTGCCTTCGATGGTGAGTGCACCGTCATCCGGAAATCTGTTTCTCTTCTGTCTGTTTGCATTCTGGACGACCCTGATCCGGGAAATCATCAAGGACATGGAAGACATCCGGGGCGATGTGCGGCATGGGTGTAAAACGCTGCCCATTGTGCTGGGCATACCCAAAACCCGCTCCATTTTGTACGGCATCGGGATTTCGTTTCTCGCCACCATTTTGTGGGCTTCGTTTTCACTGCCGGTTTTATGGCGCTTTTCCGTCCTTTTACTGGCGGTGCCTCTTTACTTCTTTTACCGGAAACTGTCGGTGGCCGATACCCAGAAGGCGTTTGCCATCCTGAGCCGATGGAGCAAATGGATTATGCTGGTGGGGACGGTGAGTATTCTGTTTGTCTAAAGAATACTAAAGTTCCGACTAGTCAATAATATTAAACAACCGTCTCCAACGGATACCGTCGAGCACCACGTTGTTGTCAGGATCGATTGATAGCCAGATCATCCAGGCTTTTCCCACAATGTGATCGGCCGGAACAAATCCCCAGAAACGACTGTCGAGCGAGTTGTGGCGGTTGTCGCCCATCATCCAGTAATAATCCTGCTTGAAGGTGTAGGATTCTACCTGCTTTCCTTCCAGCCAGAGTTTGCCGTCTTTTATTTCCGCTTTTTCAATGTCTTCGTACTGCCGGATCATTGGAAAATACTTCCGGATGTTGTCTTCATTCATCGGCAGAGTCATGCCCGCTTTGGGGATAAGGATGGGGCCGTAATTGTCTTCATTCCAATTGGTACGGGCATCATAGGCATACACTTCCGGATTGCTGGTTCCGGCCGGATTGGTTTGCAGAATCACATTTTTCACAATCCCCAGATCTTTGAATTGCTTTGCCCGTTTCGGAGTGGTGAAAAATATGTAACCGCCAATGGCAGGAAAGTGTTCTGTGATGTCAAGGTCCTTAAAATACTTATCCAGAATTTCATCGTCGGTCACAGCAAAATAGCGGTACTGCATCATTTCTGGTTCAGTCGCTGCTTTTCCATTGATGTACACCTGCAAATTCCGCACTTCCAGCACATCTCCGGAAGTACCCACACATCGCTTGATGTAGTTGGTCTTCAGATCGGTTGGATATTTGGAATCGCCTGGCCAGTTGAATACCACGCAATCGCCTTTTTTCACTTCCGAAAAACCGGGCAGGCGGTACTGTGGCAGCTGAATCCACGTAAGATAGGACGGAATCTCGGTTCCCCAGATTTTCTGATGCGTCAGCGGAACCTGAAGGATGGTTTTTGGCGTACGGGCACCATAGTGAAGTTTGCTTACAAACAGAAAATCTCCCACCAGAAGCGACTTTTCCATTGAGGGTGTCGGAATGGTGAAGGGCTCAAAAAAGAACCAGCGGACCAGTGTGGCTACAACCAGTGCAAAGACGAGGGCATCTGCCCATTCCCGGATCTGGCCTTTTTTCTTAACCGGTTTTTCGTTTTGGGGGACGGTCCAGTTTTCTGTTTTGCTTTCCATGTGCTTGTCGTTGATTTGTGTCGGGATTTGTCCGGGAAAAATCCGGAACCGAATCTTCGCCAAAAATTTGGTTTGCAAAAGTAGACAAAGCTGGTATTCCGGAAAGCCAATCTTTAAAGAAACACAAAATGAAGCGTTTAAACGATCCGATTACAGGATGGCGGGCAATTCTGGATCTGGGAACGAATACGTTTCAACTTCTGATTGCCCGGGTTAAGGACGGTATCCCGGAAGTTTTGCTCCGGAAAAAAACCGGCGTGGGTCTTGGCCGAAATGGTGCCATGGCCAGCCGACTGATCCCGCCTGATGCAACTCAGAGAGCAATGGACGCATTAACAGACTTTGCCTCCAATTGCAGAGCGGCCGGAATTATGCCGGCTAATGCCCTTGTTTATGGAACGAGCGCCATCCGGAATGCAGAGAATGCTTCTGCATTTGTGGATACCGTCCGTGCGAAAACTGGTTTCCCAATTCAGGTGATTGACGGCGAAACCGAGGCCGGGCTGATTTTTTCCGGTGTTGCCGCATCGGGTGTTTTGCAGGACGGAATCGCTTCTGTTGTGGTCGACATCGGTGGTGGTAGTGTGGAGTTTATTTTATGCGATGGCAAACAGGTAATCTGGAAACGCAGTTTTGAAATCGG
>DAIOVD010000235.1:0-5332 GCA_036759185.1 Catalimonadaceae bacterium
ATATGGTGTACGAGGCCATGGTTCAGACCCCGAAAGAATCAACTCCTCCGGTTGATGAAATTAAAGAATAGATGGGCAATTTTCGGAATCTGGTTTATTCCGCATTAAAAATGCCGGGCATCAGCTTTCTGGCATGCTCCAATGCCTTCATATCCAGTCCTGTCTGAATATGATTCGTTGAAGCCCAGTTCAGAACCAGTTCTGTTCCGAGGTTTCCGACAAGTTCGTCTTCCGCCATCGGGCACCCGCCGTAACCACCCAGTGCCACGTCAAAATTCCGGCAACCCGCTTTCCAGGCTGCTTCCGTTTTAAGGGCCACCATGTGCGGAGCGGCATGTAAATGTGCCGTGGTTTCGACAGATTTCCAGGGTTCCGTCACCGCCGAAAACAGTTGGGATACCTCATCCGGTGTGGCCATTCCAACGGTGTCTGAAAGCGAGAGATGCTGAATGCCGAGGTCGATGAGTTGCTGTCCTTTTTCCAGAACGATTTCCGGCGAATAGGCTTCGTTGTATGGATTCCCAAATGCCATGCTGAGATAGACCACCAGTTTTTTTCCTCTCACCATACAGAGATTCTGGATCCGGGCGATTTCGTCCATCGCTTCGGCAATCGATTTGTTGGTGTTCCGTTGCTGAAACTGTTCGGAAACCGAAAGAGGGAAACCCAAAAACCGGATCTCATCGAATTCAGCTGCCTGCTCCGCTCCCCGAAGGTTGGCGATGATGGCAAGAAGTTGGGTCCGGGTCTGGCTCAGATCAAGTTTCCCCATCAGTTCGGCTGTGTCCCGCATTTGTGGAATGGCTTTCGGACTGACAAAACTCCCAAAGTCAAGCCTTGAAAAACCCACCTTCAGGAGGGCATTGTGGTACTCAATTTTGCGGTCGGTGGGAACGAAATGTGCGAGTCCCTGCATGGCATCCCGTGGACATTCGTTGAGGATAAGGTCAGAGTTCAATGTTCAAAATTTAAAGTTCAAAGATATGAATCCAGGATGGAAGAAAGATCGGTGCACAATCAAAATTAATCCTTGTATGAAGGCAGAGAACAACCTTGGATTCTACTGATTGAATATCCGGTCAGCCTGATTCCTTTTAAAAAGACTGTAAAACAGATACCTCACAATCCTTAAAAACCATCACATTTGTGTATGCAGTATCGGATTCTGGTCCTTTTGATTTTCGGAATCACCTGGAAGGTTCTGGGGTATTCACCAGAAACACAACAAAATAAAGGCGATAGTCTGTTCAGTATTGGTCTGTATGCCGAGTCACTTGAGGAGAGATTGAAGTCCGTTTCGTTGTCAGAAAAAACAGGTGACTGCCGAAAAATTGCCATCAGCTACCTTCATACCGGCAGGGCATATTATTATTTGCATGATGGAAAACTTGCCAGGATCTGGATTCAGAAATCCTTATCAAAGTCGCAATCCTGTTTGTTTGACTCACTGTCAGGAATCAATTTCCGTAATCTGGGAGCACTTTTCATTGAAGCGAACAAGCCGGATTCTGCTTCTCTTTACCTGAATGAGGCACGGAAGCTGTTAAAACCTGAAAAGCATCTTCCTGAAATTGCCAGTTTGTTTGCCATGTTGTTTGAGGTTGCACTCAGAGGCAATCAAAACGTTAAACAAGCAAGGCAATATCTGGATAGTTGCCAACACTATTATCAGCTGGTGAACGACCCGAATCAAACCGCATTTTACTTTGTGAAAGAAGGCATATACTGGCAGGAAATGAAAGAGTACAAGAGAGCTGAAAAGTATCTGAGGGATGCAGATTCGCTGTACCAAAGTATTTCGTCAACAGAAGGCTCAATGTATGCTCTTACATGTCTGGCTTCGTTACAAAATGCAGCAGGCTGGTACAAGAAGGCGTATCAAACTCAATACAGGTACATGACCCTTCGTGACACTATTTTTAAAGATCAAACAGCGAAAAACCTTGCCCGATATCAGGTGCAGTTTGAAACTCAAAACAAGGAAATCGAAAATCTGGAATTACAACAACGAAATGAAAGACAACGGATTGCGTTTGCCGTTGGTATAGTGGTGTTGATAATAATTGGATTGGGCATTTTCCTTTATCGGGATCAGGTCCACAAGCGAAATATGGAAACCCAAAAGCGGGAAGATCTCCGTGCCAGATTTGCTGAGGTTGTAAATGCCCAGGAAGAAGAACGAACCAGAATCGCCAGGGACCTTCACGACAATCTTGGACACCTGATGGCTGCCATAAGGCTAAATACCAGTGCAATAGTAGTAGAAGATGATAAAAACCAGCGCATTCTGGATCACACAGAATCCATTGTAGACCTGGCTTCCAAAGAGGTGCGGCAACTTTCCCACCGGCTAATGCCTCAGTCTCTTTCAGATCTTGGCCTCTTTGAATCTCTCAGGGATATGGCCAGGAGAATCAATGAAAGTGGTAAAATCAAAATCGAAATGAAGGCAACCGGAGACATACCTTTATCAAAGCCAATGGGCATTGCCGTTTATAGAATTATCCAGGAAGTTCTTAATAATACCCTGAATCATGCCAAGGCAACAGTATTTTCCATATTCTACGAATTCAAGCCTTCTCATTTCTTTGTCCGGTTGCAGGATAACGGGATTGGTTTTGAGCCAGGTGAGCTTCATAATGGAAACGGAATAGGTTGGCAGAATATAAAATCGAGAGTTGAAATGGTGAATGGTTCCATCCAACTGAACTCAGAAAAAGGAGCAGGAACCATTGTCGAAATTCGGATCCCATTGCAGTCTCTCAGCTAATTTGATATGGAGAAACGTGAAACATTCCGCGTATGGATAGCCGATGATCACCAGTTAATTCTGGATGGATACCGCCTCCTTCTGTCTTTCAGGGAGGATCTGGAGATTGCAGGCGAATCGAACGATGGAGTTCATTTGCTGGAATCATTGAAGAACCATCCTGTTCAACTAATCATTTCAGACCTTCGGATGCCGGGAATGGATGGGTTTGAATTGATGTCGACTATAAAAAAAAGTTATCCAGACACTCCTGTCCTGGTCATCAGTATGAGTGATGAAATGGAATTAATTCACAAGCTTTTTACTGCTGATGTTGAAGGATTTATTTTGAAAAACTCAGGCAAAAAGGAGTTGTTCGATGCGATTGACGATTTGTTAGCTGGCGGAATTCATTACGAGAAAAGCATAATGAACCGACTGCTTTCGATGCATAAAGAACTTCATCAGAAACAAATTCAAGTGCAGAATGTAAAACTGAGCCCAAGGGAGCTGGAAGTTTTCACATTAATCCTGAAAGAGCATACCAGCAAAGAAATTGCAGAAAAACTGTTCATCAGTAAACAAACCGTCGATACGCACAGGCTAAATATCTACGAAAAAACCGGTGCTGAAACCCTGGTTGGTCTGATAAAAATAGGACTCGAAATGGGTTTGGTCTGAAAGGATATCCATATAAATATGGAGCAAAATCCATGCAGGTATGGATTGACGCCCAGCACATTTTCAAGGTGTTTTGCACAAAAAAACTATGCGAATCACCTTTATCCTTATCCTGACCCTGCTTTTCACCAGGGTGGGTGCGCAAAGCTGGTCCTATGTTGGCGGTTCCTGCCCCAACACAGAAGGCTCTGCGAAAGTGAAAATTAAGTCCAACGGAAACATCGTCTCGGCTGCTTTTTCGTTTAACTCAATTTATTTGAAAGAATGGACTGGCAGTAACTGGCAGACGATCCCATCTCCAAACATATCCGGCATTGTCGGCGGCCTGCAGATTGAATTGTACCAGGACACTGTTTTTCTGGCTGTGATCAACAATGGAATGAAAGTCTTTAAATGGACCGGAAGCTCCTGGATTTCGCAGGGCTCGATCAACGAAACTTTTTCTGACTCCAATCACGATTTCCTTCTTGACAACAATGGAGTACCTTATATTGGAAATGCGTTTACAAGGAAAATCTTCCGGTTCAATGGGAGTACCTGGCAGGTCGTGCACACCTTGCCTTCTGGGACATTTCCTAATACCTACGCGTATATGTTCAGCACCGACAACACACTCATTTTCAATAATTCCAATGAACTGGTGTATTCAGCTACGGTCAATAACCGCCAGATGGTAAGAAAACTCAGTTCCACATTTGTAGATGAGCTTGTAGGTGATACCGCCATTGTGTTACCGCCTTTCACTGGATATGCGACAATAATTAAAAAGAACAGCGAAGGTGAATTGTTCGCCCTATTCACCGCTTTTGGCAAGCGGTCTTTTGTGAAAAAGATGACAGGCAACTCCTGGCAGCTCTATGGCGATTCTTCTTCGTTTTCTCTTTCAGCGGGCATTATGCTGATGGAAATGGGGCAGTCAGGAACAATCCTTTGTGCACAATCGGGAAGTATTGACAAAAAAGTTTGGGCATGCACTGGCCAGGGCAACTCCTTTCAGCAACTGGACCTGATTTCACATACTGGTTTTACTCAACTAACCGATCTGGAAGTAAATCCAGCAGACGGGAAAGTTCATGTTGCCTTTAACTGCCTGCCAACCCATTCAGTGATGCGATATGATGGAACCCTGACAAACACAAAAGATCTGCGAACGTCTATTCCAACAGTTCACGCTTTTCCAAATCCATCGGTTTCGGGAAAATTTAAGATCACATTCCCCGAAACTGAAACCAATCCGGTTTTGTATGTTGTCAGAACTTTAGAAGGCAAAACAGTCCTGTCAGGAAAAGTGGTTACGGGCGCAAATGCATCCCTGGATCTGAGTAATCTGCCAAATGGGCTCTATCAGTTTTATGGACAAACAAAGGATGGCATGAAGGTGATTCAACTGTCCAAACCATAGTGACCAACTTCCAATTGTTCACAATACGGAACCCTTGATTTAACATTAGATTAGGAATACAAAACCAACTCCTGGTTTGTACTTATAATCAGCCAATTAAAAGTGAAGCATTCTGTTTTGAGATTGAAGCTGATTTCAGGGAATGGCGCTGGACAGATGGAGAAGTAGGGGCTGTTGTTTCGCTCAGGTCTGACTCCCGGAAGAATGATCCGGTAAAGATAACTCCGGGAGTTTCATTAAATCCATCCGATATGTTCAGGGTTCCAATAGCATTTCATCATAAGAATGGATTGGATCCATCGTTTCCACGATTCGCTTTAACCAATGCATTTCGAAGAGGGAAATGAGTTATCCACTCACTGACAGAGTCAAACACCTGCCACTGAAATGCAAACCTGATTTATCAATAAATCCAGATATAGTCAGTCTGAACCCCGTTGATCTACATAAAAAAAGAGGTCCGCATAGCAGACCCCTTTTCCTGTACAATTTATATTGAA
>DAIOVD010000236.1:0-5189 GCA_036759185.1 Catalimonadaceae bacterium
GGTGAGCCGGAATAGGTAAATGCAGCACTGGGACTTGCACTGATGGAAACCACCACTGCTTCAATATCAAAGCAAGATCCGTTGGTACTCTTAATATAATATGTACCCGAAGATGCCACAGAAGAAGGATTCGACAGAGCCGTTGTGGCAGCCGCATTTGTCCAATACGTGAGTGTACCCGAACCTGTGCTGCCAGATGTTACGGAGGCAGCCGTCAGGTTTACTGTTCCCGAACAGACTGCCTGGTTGGAAATGGTCAGCTCCGGCGTGGTGGAAATCAAAACTGTGATTGTATTCAACATTTCTACATCGCAATTGGCCGGATAGCGAGTGGCCAGGATGTTGTAGGTGGTGCTTGTCAAAAGGACACCAGTCGGTATCGAAAGAGCAGAACCAGTTCCCTGAACCAGATTCCCAATGTTCACATTTCCGGCATCGTTGCGCAACTGATAGTAAACTCCAACTTCAGAAGAGCTGAGTTCGATGGTGGTGGCTCCTCCAGAACAAACCGAAGAAGATGCAGCTGAAACAGTGTATTTTATGGGTTGAGCTGAAACAGAAACTGAAACCGAAGCGGTTTTCTGGCAGCCAAATCCATCGGTTATCACAACAGAGTATGTACCATTGTGAGAAGAAGTAGCTGAGGATGTTACCTGTGGATTCTCCTGGCTGGAAGTAAATCCGTTTGGACCTGTCCAGGCATACGAAAACGGACTGGCTCCTCCTGCCCCACCGGCGTTGAGCACAATGGGTTCATTCTGGCAGACCGATGTTCCACTGTTGATCAACGGCGAAACCGACAATGATACAGGCGACATCGTGCCGAATGAAACATCATCGATTGCAAAATCATTTCCACCCAGGATCGTATTGAGATTTACAATCGACAGGTTGGCAGTGGTGGAAGGTCCGGAATGCCATTGTCCGTAAAAACGAACCCAGTTATAAGGCCCTGAGGCATTGCTATACCCATTAGGGAGATAGGCAATGGCACCAACCTGACTTCCATTAATGGAAAATTGCAAAATGGCGTTATTCCCATTGACCACACTCATTGCCCATGCAGAGAAGTAATAGGTGGTATTGGGTAGAATTGCGGTATTGTTTTGGTTCCAGACAGCAGCACCCAGTGATGGCGAACCATTGATCACCATGATGTTTCCGGTTGGATCTTTCCTGTCCTGCCCGTAAAATGCTGCGTGCATCGTATTCGGATCGGGAACAATTGCGTAGGTCCCTTCCGGATACAATTCGGTGTTTCCAGCAACATCTGATTTAAATGTATAAGCAGTTGAAAAACCTGTATTGCCATCAGAAAAATCACCATTCACCACCAGCTCGGTCGCAACAGAGGTGGAAGCAGACGCCACACACAAGGAAGAATTTGTAACCGTTACACTGTACAAACCAGCCTGTTCCACTTCAACTGATGAAGTCGACGCTCCTGTATTCCACAAATAAGATTGCATACCACTTGTGGCAGACAGTACCGCTTTTCCACCAACACTGCAGTAATCAGCAGTAATGGATACAGTTGGTACAGGGAGAATGGTGGCGGTAACGGCAGTACGACTTGGTTGTATACATGTTTTGTTGGAAGCCTGCACATAATAAGTTGTTGTACCGGAAATGGTTGGAGTTGTAAAGATGTTACCAGTGCCAAGCGAAGACCCTCCGGAAGGCACATCAAACCAATTGACCAGAGCACCGGCAGACGGTGTGGCTGAAAGCGAAATAGTGCCGGGTCCACAATATGCTCCGGGTACAAATGCACTGATGGAAGGCAGTGGGACCATTGTAGCCACCACTTCTGTTCGGGCTGAAGTGCAACCATTATGGGTCGCAGCCACCCAGAAACTCGAGGTGGATGACATTGAAGGTGTGGTAAAGCTTGTTCCTGTTCCGGCAACCGTTCCACCGGAAGATACGGTAAACCATTGCAAAGTACCGGCTGAAGCTGTGGCTCCCAGCACAACGGTACCTGTGCCACAGGTCTGACCTGTTGTCGTGGAAGAAACGGATGGAGTGGAATTCACAGTGGCTGTCACAGCTGTCCGACCAGCACTGATACATGAACCGTTTACCGCTTCTGCGTAGAATGTCGTGGTTGTGGATACAGATGGACTGTATGTATTTCCAGTTGCAACTGATGTACCTCCGGTAGCAACTGTGTACCAGCGGACAGATCCAGCAGATGCTGTTGCGGAAAGAGTCGCAGTTCCTGACCCGCAAACCGATCCTGGGGTTGTACCCGTGATTGTTGGCAAAGTAAGTACGGTTGCAAGGACAGGTGTCCTTGTCCCAGCAGCACATCCCGAAGCATTCAATGCATCGGCATAATACGTAGTCGATGTTGAAATTGAAGGTGTGTTGAAAGTATTTCCGGAAGCCAGGTTGGTTCCACCGGTAGGGCTATCCCACCAGTAGACAGTTCCGGTAGCCGAATTGGCACCCAACAAAACCGAGCCAGTCCCACATCTTGAACCAGAAGACGAAGATCCCATCGATGGAGATGCATTGATTGTAACAGTCGTTGAATGTGAATACGCAGGACAAAGGCCTGAGGCACTGCGGTTATATGTAATGGTGTAAGTTCCCGGAGTGCTGGATGACGGTGTAATTTTCCCTGTTCCATCCATTGCAATGGTAGACGGGCTTCCTACAACCCAGGTGGAAGTCCCGGACCCACCCTCACCTGTAATCACCGGAGAAACCGTACCGGCAGTTCCCGTACACAAGGCTGACGGAGTGTAGGCAATTGTTCCGGTCCCTGCGGCATCTATGGTTACATTCGTTGTGGTCGAGTAGGCAGCACATCCTCCTGTGGCGGGTATGCTGTATGTCACTACATAAGGAGTTGTACTTGCTGTGCTGGTTGATGGTGTGATGGCACCGGAAGTCGGATTGATGGCAAGTCCTGTTGTCGAACTGTAAGTCCCGGCAACTCCTGTTAAATTGGAACTGGCAATTGCCCGTGGTGAGGTGACTGATGTGCAAAAGCCATAAGCCGAATACGCAAAATTTCCGGAAGGTGCCGGAGTAACCGTTACAGAAGCAATTGAACTGTTTGCAGAAACACATGAACCACTGGCTACTACTGCCCGGTAATATGTTGTTGCAGACAGATTCAATGCGGTGTAAGTGGATGCGGTATTGGCGATGTCGGTAATTCCGGACGCAAAGGTTGGGGAGGACGAGGACTGCCATTTGGTGATCGAACCTGTGTAACCCGTCAGAGTTAAAACTGTGCTGTTTGTCCCGGAACATTTCGAAGCGGCTCCCGAAATGGCCCCACCTGCGGAAGGTGTGTTTGCTGTAACAGAACCCGTAAAAGTAAAATCATTGATGCTGAATGTCCTGGCGGCACTGCTTGCACCCCAGCAATAAAAACGAAATGTCACCGCTGACGTCAGGTTCTGAAATCCAGCAGCAGACAAACTGATGGTGGTACCTGTAGCAGTGGCTGTCCCGATTGAGGCAGCATAGTTATCGATGCTGGATCGGAATGAGTAACTCGCAGTTCCTGCCGACAAAACCGAAGTGTAGGTAAAATTACTCAGGCTGAGACTGTAACAGGTGGACGGAGTGAGTGTGAATTCATAATAGTCATTCACATTCAACGAACCTGAATTCCATCCACTGGCACCGTAGGCATTGGCAACGGTAGCTGCAGTAATCCCTGTGCCTCTTTTTATGCCCGAAGCGGTTAGATTTGATGTAACCGTTTGTCCTGTTGTGTAAGGACTGGAAGCACTGGGATTGGTTCCGGTGATCGGATTGGTAAAAACGGATTGAGCGTTCAGTAATCCGCATGCAAACAAAAGGATTGTAAGGAGGACAACCCCCTTTCCCGAAATTGCACGATAAACAGGACTGGTTTCAGCCCTGGCCGGAATTTGATCCTGCCATATCAGGCGATTACTTCCCGATTTGGAAGAGGAAGCCTGGTGTGGATTTTCCCGGTTTAAAGTCCGGAAGTGGGTAGATGTCATACGATTCATATTGAGATTTTCATTCATAACCAAAGGAGATGCCAGGAAAAGAATCCTGTTGTGTTTCAACGAATTACCAGAAGTGAGAAAATCTGATAGTTCCATATTCTGGAAAACCATTCCGGAATACAGACCCATTCGCCATGATGCAGATCTGTTTGGGTCTGCGGATTCAGGTGACGAAACAGTAAGCCAACAGAAGAAGAGATGCCGTTCCACAAATGAATGAGGACCCGAATCGGGTGCCCATTGAAAAAGCGAACCATGCATTTCACCCTTATCTCCAGGAATGAAATGCCGGTGCCTTTAAAAAATCCATGTTCCGGAGGTGGGGGCTGTTCCGTTCGCCGGACATGCAAATGCACCGGGTTTACATTTGAAAGGATCTGGCCAATCCGGTCGTACGGATGCGCATGCCAGAAGGATGTGTGCCGGGTTTGTTTCGTGAATCCAATCGGGTCAGAAATTTTCCATAGGGCAACAACATACCTACCCATTACCTTTTTGGTAGTGTTATGAACCATGTTTGAAATATGTATAAGGTTTCTATCCGGAGAATTTGCCTATGGTTGGCAATCCTGTTCCAGCCTGGGCGGGAATGGGAAAATCAGCTATGGGCCTTCTCAGTATGGAGACAAATGTGGGGGACTGAAAAACGATCGGTCCCTTTGGCTGGATGGCATTATCCGATGTGTAATTTTTCAATCCATTCTTTCAAAAAAAACTCCGGTTCGACCGATTACTACCAGACCCTACAAACCCAATTTTCGCACCATAGTATTGACCTTCTGCACTTTCCATTCAGACTCATGTACACCCAATGAAGATTCATGGTATTTCTTCACACAACCCTACATCCCGGATTCAATCTAAAAAAACACGATTCCTTCACCCCTCAAAATCCACAAAACGCAATTGTCATTCACCTGTAAAACAAATGTCAGGAGGTGTTCAATCTGAACAAATCCCAATTCTATCTTTCCTGAATCCATTACGTAAAAACCGGAATGAACTGCCGGCTCTGTTTTAGGATCCGGTTGATTCGCTTTTTGGAATGAAAAAGAAATAGCCTTTCTGAATTTCAGGATTGAAGCCAGGTAAATTCACTGTCACTAAAAAAATCCAAATCGAAATGTCACAGACAATCTTGTCACAAAAATTTCTGTGACAAGATTGTCTGTGACATTTTAAAATGAA
>DAIOVD010000237.1:0-5124 GCA_036759185.1 Catalimonadaceae bacterium
TCCATGTCAATCGCCAGCCTGAGATTGTCACCTCTCCCAAAAACTACGCTGGAATTCCGCAGGGTGAAAAATTCCTGATTTCCACTCCTGCTGAAATCGATGCCTATATCCGAACCATTCCACATGGCCGGGCCGTTTCATTTCAAACACTCAAACGCGACATTGCCCTTGAGCACGACGTGGAATACATGTGCCCGCTGACGGCCGGAATTTTCACCCGAATTCTTTCGGAACTTGCCTACGAACAGCATCAAAACGGACAACCCGTGGAATCCATCACTCCCTTCTGGCGGGTGATCGACCTGAACATGCCCCTGTCCAAAAAGCTATCGTTCGGACCAGATTTTATAAAAGAGCAAAGACTCGCTGAAGGTCTGCCAGTTTGAAGATGCCGTTTCGGTAAAAACCCACACTCAAAGAATTTCCTCCCCATTCCTCATTCTTAATTCCTAATTCCTAATTCAACTTTGGTTTCTTTGTCCCCATGTGCGGAATCGCCGGATTTGTAAGCCCTTCCTTTTCATGGAATGCCGAAACCCTGTTGCGGGTGTCGGAAACGTTGGCACACAGAGGTCCGGATGACGAGGGATTTTTCTTCCTCACACAAAATCAGCAACCGGTGCATTCCTTTTCCGGAGCATTTGGCAAGCCTCCGCTCCTGCCTGAATCGAAACTCATTTCAGAAATAGCGCAACCTTGTTCGGTTGGATTGCTGCACCGGCGTCTGGCCATTATTGCGCCGGAAGCCGAAGGGCATCAACCGATGTCGATTCCGGACCAAACCCTCATTCTGGATTACAACGGCGAAGTGTACAACTACCTCACGCTCCGGAAAGAACTCGAGGAACTGGGTTGTGTGTTCACCACCAGAACGGACACCGAAGTAGTGCTTCAGGCCTACAAAATCTGGGGAGAATCCTGTCTTGAAAAACTCGACGGCATGTGGTCAATGGCCATTCTGGATCTGGAAAAGAACATTCTCTTTGCCTCCACCGACCGCACCGGCATCAAACCATTCTATTATCACAGTGGACCGTCCGGCTTTTGCTTCGCTTCGGAGATCAAAGCCTTCCGCAGTTTCGGAGTTGACTTTACGCCCAATCCGGCGCCTGTTTCGAGGTTCCTGGCGTATGGGCAAAGCGACGAAACAGACGAAACGATGTACCGCAACATTTTCCGGCTGCAGGGCGGACAAAGCCTCACCGTCGATTTGCGGACGGGTTCTTTCACCCGGAAACAGTGGCACCAATGGACGGTGAATTCATCGTTTGATTACCAGCCTGGTGTTTCGGAAACCGAACGGATCGATACCATCCGCGAATTGCTTCTTGATATGATCCGGCTGCGACTCCAGGCCGATGTGCCTCTCGGAGTTTGCCTGAGCGGAGGAATCGACAGTTCCACGATGGCTGGCTTAACTGCCTTTGCCGACCGGAGGTCTCATACGACGGGCATACGGAAAGCATTCATGGCAACCATAGCCGAAGGTTCTCCACAGGATGAATCGGGCTTTGCCAGAATGATGGCGGCCAAAGCCGGTTTTGATTTTTACACCACCCAACGAGACGGGGCCGATTTGCTGTCGGCCTTTCAGGATCTGATTTACACACTGGACGAGCCACCGCCCGGACTCAATGCATTCTCTCAGTACGCAGTATTCCAGAAAGTAGCCTCTGAAGGTGTGCGGGTAACTCTCGATGGACAGGGGGCAGACGAGATTTTTGCCGGCTATCCACGGCACAACCAGAGTCTGATTCTGGAAACACTTTCCGCCAAATCCTTTCCTGCTGCCATTGAAGAATATGGACTTGAAACGCTCTGGAGCTGGATCCGGTCGAAGATACCGTCCGAAAAAGCGCATTCTCTGTTGCTGTCGAAGAAACCCGAGTATGGCATTTTCCGGGAGGAACTATTTGCACTGTCGGGCAGCAAAGGCGGGATTTTTCCTTCGGTGAATACGGCTCTGGAGGATGAATACACACGGTCATCTCTGCCTTTCCTACTCAAAGCCGCCGACCGCAATTCGATGCGTTGGTCGATTGAATCGCGGATGCCGTTTGCGGATTTTCATCCTTTGGTGGAGGCAGTTCTTGCGATGCCGGGCTCAGCGAAAATACAGCAGGGGCAAACAAAATACCTTCTCCGGAAAGCAGCAGCTCCTTTCGTGCCGTCCGTGATATTGCAGCGTCGGGATAAGGTTGGTTTCGCGGCACCCAACCGCGACTGGCTGTCGGTGTTGTTGAAAAGCGACTTTGTCCGGGACCTTCCCCCTATGCCGGATTTTCTGGATGAGAAGATGTTTGAAGTGCATCGCCTTCGTTTCCTTGCCGATCCGGAATCAGTGGATCCGTTGGTCTTATGGCGGGGATTGGGATTGAAGGTTTGGGGAAAGGGAATTCAAAAATCAATGTCGTTTAGATAAGCAATAACAGGGTTGTTATTCGTACAACACAAGAATTTCTGTTCTTACATTTTGAAATACTCAGCGATCCTCTTGTATTTCTCTCAGTGTTACTCTGCGTTTAAAAACTAGTCTGATTCTGAACCAGCTTCATTTGATGCCTTAAAGTTCTTCTTAACCGCAGAGAGCAAGGAGGAAAAAGGAGAGCCACAGAGAATACTGCAATGCATATTTTTTCTAAAGACAATTGTTCATAATACTCAACGACATTGATTCAAAATTGATGATCTCCCAAACTGAGACAACGCATCTGAATACTGTCGGGAGTCTCTTAGCTTTGCAGCCCTTCCGGAAACGGATTTCTTTCCGGCCACTATGAACATCAACAAGGATATTTACCAGGCGCCTCTGAGTCTGCTTACCGATTTGTACCAGCTCACCATGGCCCAGGGTTACTGGAAAAAAGGACTCGCCAATCGGGAAGCGGTATTCAATCTCTTTTTCCGGCATCCGGTTTTTAAAGGAGGATACGCCATTTCCTGCGGACTCCACTATGTGATCGACTGGCTTGAGAGCTTTTCATTTCACCCCAGTGATCTTGATTATCTGGCCACCCTTCGCAATCCGGACGGTACCGGCCTTTTTGACCGTGAGTTTTTATTCCACCTTTCGAACCTCAAATTCGAGTGCGATGTGGATGCCGTGCCGGAAGGACGGCTCGTATTTCCACAGGAACCACTGCTTCGGGTGAAAGGTCCCATCTGGCAGGCCCAGCTGATCGAAACCTTCCTGCTGAATGCTATTAATTTCCAGACTCTGATTGCCACCAAAGCCGCCCGGATCTGCTTTGCCGCGAAAGGCGATGCCGTCCTTGAATTCGGACTTCGGAGGGCGCAGGGAATTGACGGCGGCTTGTCGGCCAGCAGGGCCTCGTATGTGGGAGGCTGCTCGGCGACGTCGAATGTGCTGGCGGGCAAACTGTTTGGAATTCCCGTTCGCGGAACGCATGCCCATTCCTGGGTGATGACATTTGCCTCGGAAGTCGAAGCCTTTGAAGCGTACGCTGAATCCATGCCGGGGAATGCCGTTTTTCTGGTGGATACCTACAACACACTGAAGGGTGTCGAGAATGCCATTCTGGTGGGACGAAAACTGCGGGAGAAAGGCTACGAACTGGCAGGGATCCGGCTCGATTCGGGTGACCTGGCCTATCTGAGCATTGAAGCCCGACGGATTCTGGACGAAGCCGGATTTGAAGAAACCAGCATTGCGGCCAGCAACGATCTGGATGAGTACCTGATCAAGTCGCTCAAAGAACAGGGGGCGCAGATCAACATCTGGGGCGTGGGGACCAACCTGGTTTCTGCCTCCGACCAGCCGGCTTTGGGCGGTGTGTACAAACTGACGGCACTCAGAGACGAAAAGGGTGAATGGGAATACAAAATCAAACTGAGCGAACAGGCCGGGAAAATCAACGTTCCGGGAATATTGCAGGTGCGACGTTTCCGGGATTCGAAAGGATTTCTGGGGGATATGGTGTACGATGAGCAGCTGGGTTATGAGTTGCCTTCGACCATGATTGATCCGGCTGATTTTACCAAGCGGAAGCTGATTCAGGCAGACTGGCAGTCGGAGGAATTGCTGGTGCCTATTTTCCGGAAAGGCCAGTGTGTGTATGCCAAACCTTCGCTGGATGCCACACGCCGGAGGGCCAAAGAAGAACTGGCGATGCTTCACCCCACGATCAAGCGGTTTGAGAATCCGCACAACTATCCGGTGGGTCTGGAAGAGAAGCTGTTTCAGCTAAGGGCCGACAGGGTATTGAAGATGAAGAATTTGTAGAGCCTGTTATTTCGAACTGGTTTTTTGTAGTTTTACTCTGCTATGCAAACACTCCGGATTACCGCAAGTCAGGAAATCATCCAGCAAGTGATTCACTTGGTGGAAACGCTTCCTGTTCAACGCTTAGAAATTGAAACAACGGTTGACCCTGAAGAAAAGACCTACCTCCGTTCACAGCTTGATGATATTGATTCGGGTAAGGCCGTATTTTTTACATTGAATGAAGCCGAGGAGATGGTTGAAAAGACATTGAGGAAGTATGAAGATCCTGATCACGGATGAGTTTTTAAGAAAACTAAACAGCCAGATTGAATACATAGCGAGAGACAAACCCAAAGCTGCCCGACAGTTTAAAGAAGCAGTTTTTTCGAAAATCCGCTCACTGGAGAAGTTCCCGAAAGCCTCCCGGAAGTCTGTTTATTTCAACAATGAGAATATTCGGGAAGGCATCATAAAAGGATACAAAATCATCTTCCGATTAAATCCAAAGAAAGATCAGATTGAAGTCTTTGGATTTATTCGGTCTCAAAACAAGCCCTGACTAAATTTCTTCTCATTGATAAGGGAGGCTTCGCACAAAGCGAAGCCTCCCTTGTGATCCGACTACTCCTTAACCAAACGTTGGGTGGTTACACCTTCTGCTGTGGTTACTTTTACCCAATACAGTCCCTGCGGCAGATCCTGAACATCGAGGGTTTTGCCGGGATTGCGGATGAACAGATGCGTGCGACCCAGCCCATCGATGATGGTGGCTTCCAGCACCGGGCTGGTGGTTTGCAGGTGGCAGAGGTGTTGGGCAGGATTGGGGTAGAGCGAAAAAGTGGGGGAAGAAACGAGGGGTTTGTGGATGGGGGTGAGGCCGCCGGTGGAGGTGTGTAGGA
>DAIOVD010000238.1:0-2990 GCA_036759185.1 Catalimonadaceae bacterium
CGGTTGAAACCTGTTTTTCGTATCTGCGTTGGGCGGACTTGGTTTTGTCATATACAAAACTGGAAATAGTCTAATAATTCAGACTTTTTCTTTTTCACTTTTAAACCACTATTTATGAAAACTTTATCCTATGAGGGCAGATCCTGCCTTTCAGTCAAACTGCTGTTTTCGTTTCTGCTGATGGTGTCGCCCTCAGCTTTCTGTCAAACCTGGGAAAACCTGACCCATGAGCGTCCGGAACTACCTTACCAGCCAAACACCGATAAGACGGTGCTGGCTTCCGGGTTAACCGGCCCCTGGTCCTTTTCAAAAAATATCTGCGGCTATGGCATTGCCTACCAGATGAGGAAGTATGCCAATGGTATCTGGGAAGATAAAGGTGCCGGGCTGAATCTTGAATTCCGGAATACCTACACCGACCGGTTCTTTACCATTGATAAGCGAAACGACATTCCCTACATCATCAGTGGATATCCTGCTGCCAATGTTCTTCGGTATACCGACAGCGACGGCTGGCAACCGGTAGGCAATTCCAATTTCACCGGCCCTTCGCTGGATCCGACCATCACCGTCGACCACAATGGCGTTCCCTATGTGGGGTACATTGAAGGAAACCATACCGCCAGGGTGATGAAACTCAATACCTCAACCAACCTCTGGGAAGAGATACTTTCCGAATCGTATTACCCGGAAGTTCTGCTTTATTCCATTGTAAAAACCGATACCCTTGGGAATGTGTACACCGCCACCATGACGGAAGCGGGGAAGACAAGGATTTCCGGACAAACCATGTTCGAATCGGGTGGCCTGGCGATGGATTTTGATGTCTGCGACGATGGTGCCTTTTCTTTCGGACAGGATGGAAATCCACTTTATTTCCGGTCCCAGCCACTTACCGATGCATTGGGCGACCCTATTTTGTGTTACGGAAAATCCTTTTTCGACCACTTCAGGAATACGGCTTATGGAGCGTATACCCTGGATGCAAGCGATCCACGATTTGCCAATCCGAACAGTTATTATAAATTGAATCTTCACTCGAAGACGATTCAGGGCCAGGGATCTGATGCCATTTTAAGCTTACACAATGGGGCCAGTCCAAATCTTGGCATCAGTTTCGATGGAAAATTCAGTTGTTTTTTCTGGGATTCAGAATTTGATTATTCCACCTGGTTTATGCCAGTCCGGCTGATCAATCGCTGGAGGGTAGCCGGTGAGGGAGCCGACAATCCTGCCACCTGGAAAAAATTCCTTTCCTCCAACAGCGATCTGACCAGCTTTCACAACAAAACGGCGGTTGTTTATTCCAATGAAAGCAATCACTTTAAACCAACAGCCCTGGTTTACGAGAACGGAATCTGGCAGAGCCTTTTCCTGGAAACGATGGCCGATTCTGCAAAAGAAGTGCAGGCTGAATACGATCCCAACGGAAACCTGGTGGTGGCCATTGTTAACAATATGGATTCCCTTATTTTATACACCCATGCAACAGGAGGAGGCTGGACAGAACATGGTGGTCCAACCCGTGACCAGATGAGGGACCCGGACAAAAGTCCGGATGCTCTCCATTGCAAAGTCGGTTTTATTGCCTTGAAACTCCAGCCCCAAACAGGGATACCCTACCTGTTTTTTGGGGACAGATGCTTTGGGGGGCAAGGTTCTGTCATGAAATATACCGGTCAGTGGGAATTTGCCGGAAACCGGGGTTTAACCATAGGCACAACAAGTGGGGCAGGGTACAATGGGGTGCACAACCGGATTGATTTCCTGGTTGAAGGAGGTCAGTCGGTTCCTGTCGTTTTGTTCTCAAAGGCCCTGAACCCGGAGAGTATCCACATAGGCCTTTGCATCCAAAGTCTTTCGTCCGGCAACGGAGATTGGGCTCCTTTCAGGGGCGATGAATTCCTTTTGGCTGCCAGCGCCATAACCGATGCAGACCTGGCGATTAAGGATACCCTGATTTACATTGTTTCTTCTGGTTACTACGGGGACCAGGATTTCAGCAATGATCTGAATATCATGACCTATAAAGAAAATCAATTGGTGTTCCTCAACCAGTATGACATCGGAATTTCCCCGGGTGCAGTAGCCATTACGATTGACAGCCTGAACCAACCGTTTGTTGCATTTGCCTCCAATTCTTCCTGTTTTACCGGTTCAGTTATCAAGCTTGACCATTGCAACCAGACCTGGAAAGTGGTTGGCCAGCCAAACGTCATTCCACCTTCCAACAATGTAAATCTCTGTATTCTGAGCAATGGCAATTCGATTGGAAGCTACGATACCCGCGACGATGTAGTTGGGGTAAATTTCATTCAACATGTTTCCGGCCCTCAGCCATCATTGCCCAGCATTGCGTTGGGGCCTGATTCCAATTATTTCTGTCCGGGCGATACTGTGACCCTCGCCATCAACCAGGGAGACCTCAACCTGGCTGCACACTGGGCATGGTACAAAGGTTCCTGCGGGGGAGAACTTCTGGGCACCGGAAATTCCGTCCGCATTTCACCCACCGATACCACCACCTACTTTGTTCGTGGCGAAGGCGGAACCGCCGACCGCTGTGGTTGCACCTCCGTTACCATGTATATGAACACAGTCATTCATACTTTTTACCTGGACGCAGACGGCGATTCGTTTGGGAATCCTGCCATCGATACGTTGAGTTGCCATTCCATACCCGGGTATGTATTGAACCATCTCGATTGCAACGATGCCAACGCACAAATGCACAGTTCATTTCTGTTTTTTGTTGATGGTGACCTGGATGGATACGGTTCTGCGGATACGGCCCGGGTTTGTGCCGTCAATGCCAACACACCTCCTGCTGGATACAGTCTCGATAACACGGATTGCAACGACCAGCTTTCCTCCGTTCACACCAGCTTTCTTTTTTACACCGATGCCGACCAGGATGGTTTTGGTTCAGCCATTTCAGAACTTTTGTGTGCCTCCGGACCAAACAGTGCACCTTCCGGATACAGTTCAAA
>DAIOVD010000238.1:3090-5080 GCA_036759185.1 Catalimonadaceae bacterium
TTATCTGCCATGGTGGTCAAAACGGTTTGCACCGGTTCTTCCAACGGGTCGATCAATCTCACGGTTTTTGGAGGGCAGGGTCCTTTTCAATATACATGGAGCAATGGCGCCACTACTGAAGACATTTCATCACTGGCAGCCGGAACCTATTCTGTCACTGTCCAGGATCAGACATCGGCCACCGTCACCATGTCGTTTCTTGTCGGAACAGTAGCAACCTCCACCAAACCTGCTACTCCCGGATTGATTTCGGGTCCTGCATTCATTTGTATGGGATCTGTTCAGACATATTCGGTTGTGCCCCTTTCCAATGCATCGTCGTACAACTGGTCAGTTCCGGCCGGGGTAACGCTTTTGAGCGGACAGGGCACCAATATTGTGCAGGTTTCCTTTGGATCCGGATTTGTTAATTCCAGCCTGGCAGTTTCGGCTTCCAACTGCATCGGAACCAGTCTGAACAGGGCTCTGGCGATAAAAATAACACCGTTGCTCACACCGGGAGCAATCTCCGGTGACCTGAAAATTTGTGCCGGACAAACCAAAGTCTACTCCATTTCCCCCGTAGCCAATTCGACCGGGTACGAGTGGGAAGTGATCGGCGCAAATCTGGTAAGCGGTCAATCGACCCAATCCATCACCGTTGAAATTCCTGCGGTCGCCACTTCCTGTACGCTGAGAGTCAAGGTCCTGAATGCCTGTGGCCTGCCGGGTACGGTGAAATCGCTGGTTGTGCAACCGTATTCCGTTTTGAATACAGGTTTGATAACCGGAAGCCTGGCCGTCTGCAACGGAACACCTTCGCAGACCTATGGTGTGGCAGCTGTTTCCGGAGCTTCGTCGTACAATTGGGTGGTGAGTGCAGGTGCCATCCAAAGCGGACAGGGCTCAAATTCAATTCTTCTGAATCTACCGCCAACCTTTACAACAGTGGATGTGAAGGTGCAAACACTCAACACCTGTGGTATTGCGGGTGCTTTCCGGAAGGTCACCATCAAAACTCCGGCGGCTCCAACTCCAGGTTTGATCACAGGACCCGACAATGAAGTATGCGGTGGATCAACCGGAGTTGGCTACCAGATCAGTCCTGTTGCCGGTGTCGTTTCCTACAACTGGGTCATGAGCAACGGCTCTATTACAACCGGACAAGGAACGGCTTCCGTTTCAGTGAACTTTCCTTCCAGTTATTCTTCCTTGTCTCTGAAAGTTCAGTCCATCAACCAGTGCGGGACTCCCGGAAGTTTTCGCTCCATCACAATCCGCTCGGTTCCGGCCACTCCGGGCGCTATAACAGGTTCCGCCCTGGTTTGCTCAAATTCCACCGAAGGATACTCCGTTGCTGCAGTGAAATCGGCTACCTCTTATAACTGGACCTTGCCTGCTGGTTGGATACTTTCTTCCGGAGCAGGGGGGAGCAGTATTTCTGCTACTTCCGGCACATCGGGTGGATCTGTAAAAGTGACGGCTTCCAATTCCTGCGGAACAAGTCCGGTCCGGTCCTTTGCGGTCACGGTCCAAAATTGTGGGGCACCATTCCGTGAAGCGGTTGAGAACACCAGCCAGAGCGATGAGTGGATGGTGAGGGCATACCCCAATCCGTGTACCGGTTCTGAATTGCATCTCGATTTGGCCGGCAGCGAATTAATGGCCGGGGTGGAGATTACAGATCTGACAGGAAAGCAGGTCATGCCTTCTCAAAACATACAAATGGGAAAAACAACACTTGACATCCGGTCACTGGCGATGGGAAGTTATGTGCTTCGGATCAAAGGCGCCCTTCAATCTAAAACCCTGAAGTTTACCGTGATCCATTAATCGTGGTGAACGATTCAGACGAGGGAGACCTTCCTGTTCAGGGATTGTCTCCCTTTTCTGTTTTGCAGCAAAATCAAATATTCCACGTTACTGCCCTATCTTGAAAAACGGTCAACGTTTTTTAGGCATTTGTCGTTGCCTGAAATATGTTGACCGTTTTTAAGGGATAAAATAACTT
>DAIOVD010000239.1:0-1189 GCA_036759185.1 Catalimonadaceae bacterium
GGGATGGATTCCCACAAGGTGTGACACCATCATATGATAGCCGAAGCGTTTTCGGGCCCACTGAATCTATGCTGCAGCCGCAAATGACCTTGGCCTGGGTTGCTGCAATCCGACCGTTTATGGTCGAAAAATTCCCAAGAGCATCGGTCACATCTGAGTTGGCCTGGTCTCCTTCCGATTTCAAATCGTTGTTGTCTTCCGTCTGAATGAGGTTGTTATCAGGTGTCTCTTTGTCCTTTTTGCAGGCCCCCAGCCCAAAAGCAACAAGCAGGGCAAGGCCTAAGAATTTGTTTTTCATCTGAAAAATGGTCGTGTTAAAAAAGATGGAACGCCATAGAGGCAAAAAAATTTCCAGTGTCCAAAATTGAAAAAGCCGGTTGAATCAATTCAATTGAATTTCAGCACTTTAATTACATCCCTTCTTCATAACAATTTATACCATAAAACAGGCCTTTCCAGTTTGTTCAAAATACGGGTTTGGAAACGTTAATTTGCGGCCTTTAAAGGTAATTTCTGTGAGTGAAACGCAATCCGAAAAGGGGCAGGATGGATTAAGTTCGGTCACCCATATCGATGGCCTGTACGAAAACTGGTTTATTGACTATGCCTCTTATGTAATTCTGGAAAGGGCTGTTCCGGCCATTGAAGACGGTTTAAAACCGGTTCAACGACGGATTATGCACGCCATGAATATGATCGACGACGGACGCTACAACAAAGTGGCGAACATCATCGGACAGACCATGCAGTACCATCCCCATGGTGATGCTTCTATTTATGAAGCCATGGTGAACATGGGGCAGAAAGATCTGCTCATCGATACCCAGGGAAACTGGGGAGACAACCGCACAGGTGACGGTGCAGCAGCTGCCCGATACATCGAAGCCCGTCTCAGTAAATTTGCCATCGAGGTCCTCTTCAACAGTCAGACCACCAACTGGCAGATGAGCTACGATGGACGGAAAAAAGAACCTGTCACCCTTCCGGTTAAGTTTCCACTTTTGCTGGCTCAGGGTGTGGAAGGAATCGCGGTTGGTCTGGCCACCAAAGTTTTGCCACACAATTTCATTGAACTCTGCGAGGCCTCCGTCGACATTCTCAATGGCAAACCCACCAATATTCTGCCCGATTTTCAAGTGGGCGGACTCATGGATGCCAGCGGTTACAATGAAGGACGGCGTGGTGGAAA
>DAIOVD010000239.1:1289-5019 GCA_036759185.1 Catalimonadaceae bacterium
AAGTGGGCGGACTCATGGATGCCAGCGGTTACAATGAAGGACGGCGTGGTGGAAAGGTCCGCGTCCGGGCACGGATTGAAGATCTGGATAAGAAAATCATCATCATCAAGGAAATTCCGTTTGGCACCACCACCACATCGGTGATGGAAAGCATTGTGAAGGCTTCGGATGAGGGGAAAATCAAAATTAAGAAGGTAATCGACAATACGGCCAAGGATGTAGAAATCCAGGTTCATCTGGCACCCGGCGTTTCTCCGGATGTAACGGTTGATGCGCTGTATGCCTTTACGCAATGTCAGGTTTCGATTTCACCCAATGCCTGCATTGTACTGGAAGATAAGCCACATTTCATGTCGGTCAATGAAATCCTCCGGATCTGTACGCAGCAGACCATGGCTCTCCTGAAACGGGAGCTTGAAATCCGGCAGGATGAGCTGATGGAGAAGATTCTCTTTTCATCTCTGGAAAAAATCTTCATCGAAAACCGGATTTACCGGGACATCGAAGAATGCGAAAGCTGGGAAGAAGTGATCACCACCATCGATAAGGGACTCACACCTTTTAAACCGCAGTTTTACAGGGAGATTACCCGTGACGATATTGTCAGGCTGACGGAAATCAAAATCAAACGGATCTCAAAATACGACGGATTCAAAGCCGACGAACTGATGCGGGATCTGGAAGCAGAACTGGATGAAGTCCGCAACAATCTCCTGCACCTCAAGCAGTACACCATCAAATGGTACCAAAGCCTGCAGAAAAAATACGGCAAAGGAAGAGAACGCAAAACCGAGATCCGTGCCTTCGATGTGATCCAGGCCCAGGCGGTAGTAGCCAACAACGAAAAACTGTATGTAAACCGGACGGAAGGTTTCGTTGGATACGGAATTAAGAAAGATGAATACATCTCCGATTGCTCCGACCTTGATGACGTAATTGTCTTCTTCAAAAACGGGAAGATGAAGGTGGTGAAGATTGAGGAAAAAGTGTTCGTTGGGAAAGACATCCTCTTTGTGAGTGTCTTCCGGAAAAACAACGAACGGATGGTCTACAATATGTGTTACCTCGACCCACCGACCGGTAACACCTATGCCAAACGGTTTGCCGTACTGGGCATCACCCGAGATAAAGAATACGACCTCACCAAAGGTGCCAAAGGAAGTAAAATTACGTATTTCACGTCCAATCCAAACGGTGAAGCCGAAGTGGTATTTGCTTTATACACACCCGGAACCAGAGCACGGACAAACGGAATCGACTTTGATTTCGCAGAACTGACGATCAAAGGACGGGAAAGTCAGGGCAACATTCTCACCAAGTACCCTGTGAAGAAAATCACACTGAAATCACAGGGCGTGAGTACGTTGGGTGGCATTGACATCTGGTACGACCCGACCATCGGCCGCCTGAATACGGACGGGAACGGAACCAAAATCGGTAATTTCGAAGGGCCTGACAAAATCCTGGTGCTGTACAAAGAAGGCAGCTATGAGCTTACCAGCTTTGAACTGACCAACCGCTACGAACCCGAACAAATGCTGAGCATTCAGAAGTTTGAGCCGGAACAAATCATTTCAGCCGTTCATACCGAAGGCGATTCCGGGAACACGCTGGTGAAACGGTTTAAGATTGAGAACCAGACACTGGACAAACGATACCTGTTTATTTCCGAAGCCAAAGGATCAAAACTCTGGTTGGTTACCACACAGCAACATCCGCAGATCGAAATGGAGTATCGGAAAGACAAAAAGTCACCGGTTGAAAAACAGGTAGCCGATCTGGATGTGGTGGTGGATGTGAAAGGATGGAAAGCGATGGGCAACCGGCTGAGTAATCAGCTGGTGCAGGCCATCCAACTTCTCCCTGAGCGCCCTGCTCCGGAAATGGAACAGGAACAACAGGACGATGGTCAGATGACGCTTTGGTAAAGGGACAAACCGGCCGAAAGATGTTCTCCCATCAGCTTCCGGATAATCTATGGATGGAAATCGCCTTTCTTTAGTTTCTGCATGATTTATTTTGATGTAAAATTCTTGCGGCTGGAAATACCATGATGGACCAAATCAGGACAGATTCAGTGAAAGATGCAGAACTATGCGTTTGAGATTGTACAGGTGAAGTGGCGATACGGAAAGGTGGATCAAAGCAGAAATAATCAGAAGGAACAAATCCGGATGAACCTGTTAAAGCATCCGGATTCAATCGGGATGATCAATCAGAGGAAAGGAATCGGGATTCAGAAAAAAAAAGCCCTTATCCCAAAAAACATGAAAATGAAAAATGGAAGATTACTCAGCCCAGAGTCCTTTCTCGACGTTTTTATTGTACCGCGGTTTTTGCGGACGATCCTTTAAATAAGTGGGCAAATAGGCCCGTTTGTCACGACTCAGTTTTCGTGCTGTCCGTTCACGGAAATCGGCACGGTCATCCATATTGGCAATGGTGTACCGACCCAGGTGGCGTGCAGATGGATGCATGCTTCTCTTGTATTCCCTTCGTTTGATATCGCCATCGTAACGGGCAATTTTTCCGGAAACCGACCGCATTTTTTTGAGTTTCTCAGCGGGCGTATTGGCCTGGTACTGTCCCGGAAAAAAGAAGGAACGGATCCGGGCTTTTCGTTCAGCTGCTGTGTTGAGATAGCCTGGCTCATAGGAATCGATGGCCTGACTTTTCTTCTTCATGATGTTGATTTTCTCTTCCCGGCTCAACACCATTTCAGGCTCAAAAGAGGAAGTCTTCTCCGACTTTGCCTTCATCATACCCCGGTGTGCCTCCCGGCTGATGGTGTTTCCTTTGGAAAATGCCGTGATCCTTTCGTTTTTCTCTTTCAGCATTTTCCGGTAGGCAATCCGGTTCATTGTATTTCCTTTTTCAGACCCTGATATTTCACCGTTTTTGTTTTTCCGCATTTCGATCTGGTCTTTGCGGGCCATGGTGTTGCCTTTTGAGAAATTTGTGATCTCGTTGTTTTTCTTTTTCATCATGTCATGCTGTGCTTCACGACTGATGGTATTGCCTTTGGTTGAATGGGTGGCTTCTCCACTTTTTTCCTTCATCATCTCCACCCGGGACTTCCTGTCCATGGTATTGCCTTCATAGCGGGACGAAATCTGTTTGTTTTTCGACTCCATCATCTCTTTGTGGTTTTCCCGGCTCATGGTGGTGTTGTTCGAAAATCCGGAAGCGATTTTGCTTTTATTCCGCATCATGTCTTTCTGTTCCGTCCGGCTAAGGGTATTTCCTTTATTGGCCCCGGTAAAGATTTCATTCTTCTCCTTCAACATGGCCTTGTACTCTTTTCTGCCCATGGTGTTTCCGTTTGAACTCTGAGAGATCATGGCGTTTGCCTGCTGTGCCATGGCCTTTTTAACCAAAGGATGTTTCACATCTCCCGGTTCATACGAACTGGCTTCAAAACTCTTGCTGCGAAGCTGGTACTTCTTGTCTACATGAGAAACTGAATTACCTGATTCATCCTGTGTGATGATCCTGTTTGCTTTGGCGGCCAGTTTCTTCCTTTCTGAAGGGTGAGTGGTGGTAGCGGGCTCAAAAGCAGATGACTGAAGACTTTTGCTCCGGAGGTTGTATTTTTTGTCTACATGAGACACAGAGTTACCAGACTCATCCTGCGTGATGATCTGGTTTGCTTTTGCCGCCAGCTTTTTTCGTTCCGTAGGGTGAGTGGTGGTGGCAGGTTCAAAAGCAGACGACTGTAGACTCTTGCTCC
>DAIOVD010000240.1:0-4997 GCA_036759185.1 Catalimonadaceae bacterium
TCACAAAATTTCCCGTGATGAGGATTTTGCCATCCTGCAGAATATGGCTGTTGTGTACCGTTCCGAAAGCTCCACACACAGCAAACCCGGTATCCTTTGGTGCAAAAGTTGGATCAATCGTTCCCTGCTGGGCATGAATTTCAGATGTGGTGATGCATTGGATTCCTATGAAAGCAATACAAACGGTCAGTACTTTAGGAACAATGATTTTCATAAGAATTCGGTTTGAAAGTGTTTAGAATGCAGACTCCTATTTCTTCAGGTTCGATTGAAAGGCAGATGAAATTAATTTTATTCCAGAATGATCTTCTTACTCATCTGTCCCTCAGTAAATTGAAACTTGGCTAAATAAAGCCCTTTGTGGATCTGTGTAAAGTTTAAAATGTTGCCGCCGGCTTCAATCCAGGTTTTTAATAGAGCGTCTCCTTTTGTACTGTAGAGGGTGAGCCAACCCGCCTTGGGCGAATTCAATTCCACCTTTCCTTTCGTAGGATTCGGGAAAATGGTCAAATCCCTTTCTGCCATCGTTTTCTTCGATGCCGTCACAAACACCGTATCCAAAATTCCCGGCGTATAGGTCGGTTGCCAAAGGGTATTCACCGTTGTGTTCGTCCGGACCGGATCGTTGAAATCAAAGTAGATATCAGCAAAGTTCTCCAGCTTCGTTCCCAATGCCAGGCCTGCTTTCGGACGGATGGAGTAGCTCACAAATCCATGGCTTTTCTCCTCGTTGGTATTGCTGTCCGGTAAAAGTATGTTGTCGAATGTCCAGCGGAGAACGGGCCGACCCTTGCCGGAAACGGTAAACTGATACGGATGTGAGGCATTTCCAATCTGTAAACTCGCAATGTCCAGATCTTGATCCAGCGTATCAACAAGGACAACCTTGAAAGCGGTATCGGTTCCGGTGTTCTGGAAACGGACAGTATACTTAAATTCCGTCTGTGGCTCTACATTACCTGCTGTTCCCCAGCCGGTTGGATAGACTAGCTTGTCGTTGGGGTCTATCGCGTTGGTTACGGTTACACATTCAATATCCATAAGTGGCGACTGATCAGATTGAGAAAATATTCCACTCGATGAAAGGCCTTGAACACAATTGGTTTCAGAAGAGGCAAATGTTGAAAAAGGGTGACTGGTTGATTGCGGAACCACAAGCCGGACAAAACCAGCTGGTGCATTGGCAGGAAGAGTAACTGTCATACTATTGTTTGCTGCCAGCTGAAAAATAGCCTGGTAAACGAGGGAAGAATCAATGTAAATCCGATACTGCGAAGTCGTTGCCATGGCAGCACCCTTGTTCCGGAGCATGAATTTTGTTTGTCCACTCTGGCAACGGCTTGCCACTTCCAGATCAGCGCCATCCCAGCTCACAGACGGTGTCAGGCAAAGGCTTCCCTCCGAAAGTGTAGCTTTCACACAAAGTTGGCCTCCGGGCAGACCTGTTGTGTTGCATTGAACGGAATCTATAATCTGAAAAGTGTAGCTCTCTCCATACGCAAGTGAAGGAACATTTCCAACGTAGGCCGAATCCAATGGACTCCAGGTCATAAGAGGAACTGAACTTATAAACGTGAGCTGCCCCGGAAGTCTGACCGCCAATTGTTGCTGTTGGGATGTGGCTTTTCCTGTGTTTCTGATCACGATTATGGCCTGACTTTTCCGGCATGGCCTCATTGGAAAATGGGTGATGTTGACGTGTAAATCAGGGCAATTCGGAATGCTGTTCACAAAGTTCAAATC
Organism: Catalimonadaceae bacterium; assembly: GCA_036759185.1. Taxonomy (GTDB): domain Bacteria; phylum Bacteroidota; class Bacteroidia; order Cytophagales; family Flexibacteraceae; genus CAMDMI01. Next base: position 1,744 of record DAIOVD010000240.1, read on the forward strand.
ACCTGCATAGTTTTGGGTGGTGGTCAGATTTGCAGAAAGTACACCGTTGTCTGATGGGCAAAGTTGGACCTGGTTGCTGTATGACAAAGGTCCCGGAATTTGTGAAACTGTCCGGGGGCCCGGATTGTCCAAAGCCGCTATGCTCCAGGTTCCATCAGATGCCGACATGGAATACACGTTGTCAGGACTTGTCATAAGGATATTGTTGCCGATTCCGGGTTCAAATGCATTGGCAATACAGTCGGCATTCACGTTGTTCACGATCCTGCCGCTCACCTGATAGTTGCCCATTTGTGTCCAGGAGTCCAGAGTGAAAAAACGGCCATACGATCCACCAATCGCAATCGGAACACCACCTGAAATGAAGAAGTTCCTGCCTAAATGTTGATTGGAAAGTGATTTCCAGGACAGTCCGCCGTTTTTTGTACCAAACAGTTGGCCATACAGACTGAGGTAATAACCCAGATTGGAATTCACAAAATGCAGATTTGCAGGAACGTTAGCCGTACTAAGAATCGGGTTATATACCCAGGTCGTACCACCATCTTTGGTCCTGAAAATACCACTGAGATTGTTGCCGGCGATGATCCATGCATTCAACTTATCCAGTACAAAAATCTTGTATCCATAACCGCCAATATCATTTGTGGTTAAAAACCAGGAAGCACCACCATCAGTTGATCTTTTTACGTTGATATGAGACAAGTTGTCTTCATAAATCACCCAAAGGTTGTCGAAGCTTGTTATTCCAAAATCACGAATATTTTGACCGGGAGAAAGGAATCCGGTTTGGGTATTCCAGCTCTGGCCTCCGTCTAATGTTCTGGTAAACTGATCATTACCAATTTCCACCCAGCCTGTATCTTTATTGATAAATGAAAATCTGCCTGTCACCGCAAGGGCAGAACCCCAACTTACATTATTCCAGGTCTGGCCACCATTTGTAGTTTTTTGAATAAAATTCAGGTTCGTACCAAGAGCATATCCAATGTCTTTGGTGAGAAAGTTGATTTTGTTGATGTTCAGGTTTTGTGCCTTCCAGTTTAAACCTTTATTGGCTGACCGATAAACCGAATCAGCAACCACCCAAAAAGTGGAGTCATCCGGATGTGCAATCGAGCCAACAAACTCGGCCATCGGTTTGCTGGTATTGACAAAAGATGATGCGGCATTGGTTGATTTCACAATTCCACCCCCATCCCGGTACAAATCACTAACCCCCCAGATTGTTCCACTTGGTGAGAGATCAAATTCCTGAATCCCATGAGAGAGAGCAGTCCAGGTAAATCCCGCGTCAGTCGTTTTGAAGAACCTGCCATCTGAAATATGTTTTGCGAACCCAATTTCTTCGGTCGAGAACTGAACCTTTTCAAAGAAAAAGTTTGCGTTTACACTTGAATCCAGATGGGTTGAGGTCCAGGATACCCCATTGTTGACAGATTCAGCTCTGGTATACCCCGAGGAATCGAACCTCCTTCCTCCGAAGGCGATCAGCTTTCCTGAATTTGTTTTCACCAGATTGTGAAATCCAAAATTGGAACTCCAAACCGGGCTGTTAAGTGAAATCGTAGCGGTTCCATCTGTGCCGGAAACTGCATAGATACTCCCACTCAAACTGATAAAAATAAAGGAGATTTCGCTGGTTGCTAATAATTGGGAAGCATCGTATAAAGTGCCTGGTTGCTGAGGTGAGATGATCTGCCACGTTTGCCCTCCGTCTGAAGTTTTGTAAAACAGGGAATTGGAAGAAGCAAATCCACGCTGACTATCAAAGAAATCAAATGAAGTGAGAATGAATGATAGAGGATTTGGTGGTACATTCCAGTTCTTACCCCCATCTGTTGACTTCAGAATGTAAACACTGTTGTCAATTCTCCCTTTTGCAAACACGACCTGATCAGTAACAAAATCCCAGGTCTCATCCACTTTGATTTCAACAATGGTTGCCGGTATTCTCATTGTGTCTTTTTTCCAGGTCTTTCCGCCGTCTTTGCTTTCGAGGAATTGGTGACTTGTACCGGGCAACACTTCTTTGGAATGAACTTTTATCCATGTATCCGAGATCGCATAAATCTTGCCGATTCCATTTTGAAGATAAGGCCTTGGGCTCAGTTGGGTGTATCGAAACTGAGCCGATGCAGCAAGGCATAACATCATTTGCAAAACAATGAGATTGAATTTCGAAAAGGGGTTTGAGAAGTGAATTTTCATAAAGGATACGTTTTTGGTTGTAGATGGTACGGGTAAGACTACTGATTTATCCGAAACGCTTGAACTTTGGTGAAAAAAAATCAAGTAATTCTATAAAACGCAATGACACCCAGAAAGGAAGCTGTGGATAAAGTCTTTCTCTCACTCTTTGGGCTGGTAGATCAAGGGAACCAGACAAGGGTGAATAAATACATATGGACTCATAAAGCCAATATTCAGATGATTTGCCAGGAAGTTATATACCCGAATCAGACTTTGCGATACAGGGAACTTTAAACAGTATTGTATTGAGTTTCGAAATGGGGGAATTTCCTTTCGCTTCACTTTTCCATTCATCGGGATTTGCACTCTGGCAAGTTAAGCTTCCTCTTTTGGCATTCATTGCCAAATTCCAATTGTAACCCTTCTGCTTACCGGCCAGTATGCAAAAGTGGTTTCCAACTGCAGGATCTTCCAGGTTCAAAATTGAAGTTTTGCTGCTATTCTATCAGATGGAAGGTTTCCCCAGTCGGATTAAACTTTTTTGATTATCCTCTGTTTTGGAAGATCCCGATTGAGTTATCAAAAATTTGGGAAAGAATCATTCCACAAACAAGTATTTCACAATGACCAGACTGTTTAAAACCTAAAAGCAACTCAATCTGATTCAGGGAAGAAAGAAGGTTACACGCTGAAAATGAATGCTCAACAACAAATTCCTAGCCAGGATATTCTTTACTATCTGGACCAGATTTAGGCAATGTGTAAGGGTGTAAGACTGTTAATGTTAGTCATTGAAAGATTGTTGCCGTTAAGAAAACAGAAAGAAAAATCATGAATTCGGGCTTAACTCTATATCTATTGCTTCCGTAATTCTTCAAAGACTGTTTGAAGAGTCGTACTCAATATTTGTACGAGACGGTTTACTTCTTCCTGATTTACCCCCCGTTCTCCCGACTTTTCAATCTGTCTGATCACCTCTTTCAGAGAAACAATTCCCAGGTTATCAAGACTCGGTTTCATTTTGTGGGCCAATCCCGAAACTGTGCTCAGGTTGTTCTGAA
>DAIOVD010000241.1:0-4949 GCA_036759185.1 Catalimonadaceae bacterium
TCCGGTTCTTCGAGCCCAGCCCCCAACTGGAACAATGGAAGTGGCGGCAAAAAATGTTGAAATTGGAGAGGGAGGAAGCGTTGAGGGGTTAGTGGTTTGTGGTGCGTGGTTATTGATGATTGAATTCAGGGCGCTTTGAACCGTCTCTTTTTGCCTTCAAAATTCAGGCCCTGTAGATTCCTGACCACTGTCCCAAACCTGAGTTGGCGCTCCTGGCGCCACGCTGCAAGCCCCTGCTATGCAGGATTTTCAACAAGCTTTGCATGGTTCCGCCTGATTACTGAATTCCTCCCAGTCCCCTGGTTAAAAAATCCGGTAATGGTTGTTCACGAATCAGGCGCCGTGTCTGTCAATGAAGAAACCGTATCTTGTCGCACAACTCTGAACCTACCTGCCCTATGAAACATGCACTTTTACTTTTCGTGGCCCTGTTTTTATGTGGCCTGAATTTGTTCGCTCAGGGTCCGCACGATGTGCAGTTGTATGGCATGACCCAATACGGGGGCACCGCATTCCGGGGCACGATATTTCATTATACCCCCAGCACCCAAACCTATACGGTCGATTATGAATTTCAGATCAAGGCGAGTGGTAAAGCACCCAAATGCGAAATCGTCAGCGGGAACAATGGCAAATACTATGGCACCACCACCGAAGGCGGTGCCTTTGGAGCCGGGGTACTTTTTTCCTGGGATTCCGCCACCGGTGAATACCAGGAACCATACCATTTCAGATTCACGGAAGACGGTGCCGATGCCCGGGGTGGAATGGTGCTCTACCAAGGAAAACTGTATGGCATGACCAACCGCGGGGGTGCCCACGACTTTGGGGTGATCTATGAATACAACCTTTCAACGGGTGCCTTCAGTAAGAAAGTCGATTTCGACAGTACCAACGGACGGAATCCCCAGGGTTCTCTCCTGCTGGCAGACTCCGTCTTTTATGGCTTCACTTTTGCCGGAGGCAGCCACGACAAAGGGGTTTTGTTTACCTGGAATCCGGCTTCCAACCAGTTAGCCAAAAAATACGATTTCGACAGTGCCTTTGGTGCCAATCCGGTGGGGAGACTCACCCCATACAACAACGGCAAGCTCTACGCCATGACCATGAACGGCGGCAGCAGCAACAACGGAATCATTTATGAATGGAACCCCGTGACCAATGTGGTTGCCAAAAAATACGATTTCAACAACCTCAATGGCATCCATCCGATGGGGCATTTGTCGCTGTACAACAATCGATTCTACGGCATCACCAATGGCGGAGGCATCCACCAGGCAGCGTTGCAATATCCGGCTGGCGTTATTTTCGAGTACAACCCGTTCACCAACGTCTTCACCAAGAAAAGGGATCTGGCCTTTTTTGTTTTCGGTCAGTCCCGGGCCGGTTCCGGTTCATACGGTTCTCTCATACTTCGGGGCAATGTGTTCTGGGGCACGACAGGCTCCGGGGCCGGAGGATTTTTTTCATGGAACCCTGCCACCAATGTCTATGCCGACAAGGCGGGTAATATGGGAGCCGCCCAATGCGAAGCCGACCGGCTGGGCACCGGAACAAAAGTATATGGTGCCTTACTGGCTAGCGGGTCTCTTTTATTGGGAAGCTATGCGGAAGATGGAGGGCATGTAGCCGGTGCCATTTTCAAGTTTTCTCCTGACTCCAACCGAATCGCCGATGCGGTGCACATGCAGTATTCAGACGGGGCCTACCCCAAAGGATCGCTCACTCAGGTGGGGCATAAACTGTATGGATGCACCTTTCAGGGAGGCCGGAACCACAGCGGGAACATTTTCGAATGGGACCTTCACACAAAGAAATTTGCCGAACGATTCACTTTTAACCCGTATTCCACCGGAAGCCTGACAAAAGGAGGTCCTGTTTTCTGGAACGGAAAGTTGTATGGCATCAACAGCTATGGCGTCCGGTTTGGTCAGTTGAACTATGAACAGCGTAGGCCCGGTGATTTTTTCTCCTGGGATCCTGCCACCAACCAATACCAATCCCACATTTGGGAGTATTCCATCGGTACACCGACCCTGTATAAAGACCGGTTCTACATCGCATCCCCGGCCACCAATTCCATTGTTCGGTTCGACCCATCCAACGACAGCATCCAATACATGGCTGTCCTTCCACCGAATTCGGGCACATTCAACAACTACCAGGATTACATCAGTGCCAATTGCATTACCTATGGGGGCAACGGAAAGTTTTACGGACTCACACCCGCCAAACTGCACAGCGGCGCCACACCTTTCCGGGGCACTGTGTATGAATGGGATACCCTGACTTCAGAGATGGCACACAAGATTGATTTTGTGGATACCATCGGGGCGTACCCCACCGGCGATTTGATCAAGGTTGGGGAAGAATTTTATGGATTGACCACCGGAATCGGTTTGCCCCTCAACAGCACCTTATTTACCTATTCACCGGCCACCAATACCCTGAAGAAGAAAGCCGAGATTTCGCAGTGGACATTCGGAACGCCTACCTACTCCAAAGGGAAAATCTACTTTTCAAATGAAGGAGCGTATTCCATGATTTTTGAGTACGATCCCGTTCTCGACACCAACTACCAACGGGCCCAGGTGCAGATTCCACAGGCCTTTTCCGGCACCTGGAACAACAACTGCGGCAAACCTCCCATTCACCTGAAACTGCTGGAGGTGATACCAAATGAGGATCCCGTCCTTTCGAACGTACCTCCGGCCCAATCGGTTTGCAGCCAGCAGCCCGGCACAGCCAACTTCACGATTTTGGACGCCGACAACGACACCATCCATTTCACCATTACCAGCAGCGATACCATCCTGATTCATCCGCAGAATATTTCGGTTACCAACATTGGTTCGGAATACTCACTTCTTTATGTGAGTTCTGCAAACCAATCTGGCAGCGATACCATTCAGGTTATGGGAAACGACGGATACGGAGGATCGGTGCAGTTCAGCATGGTGGTAAATGTGAAGACCCTTCCAAATCTGACGGTGTCGCAACACAGTGACACACTTTCGGCTCAGGAAAACGACGCAGGGTTTCAGTGGATCGATTGCCTCACCAACACCGCTGTAGCCGGCGCCAACAATCCCGTATTCATTGCAGCGACCAATGGGGTGTATGCCGCGGTCATAACAAAAAACAACTGCAGTGATACTTCTGCCTGCTTCACAGTGACAACGGCCGGCATCGCCGACCAGTTCGCAAAACAGGTTCTCATCGTGCAACCCAATCCGGCACAGGATGCCATTGATCTCCGGTTTGCTGGCAACGCCAATGTCCGGATTCAATCGGTAACGATCACTAATCTGATTGGAGAAACCCTTCTGGAGAAAACCGATTTGAAGGGACCGATCCGGATTTCTACACTCCAAAGCGGAATCTACTTCGTTCGTGTCCAATCCGGTGGAAGGGTGTATGCAGGAAAGCTGGTGAAAGAGTAGGGCCGGGATCACCTTAAGAAGACATTGTACTATCAGATGGTTCGTCACTCTTGTTTCCTGAATTGTGGAGAACAAAAGGATGGAAGGATTTTGGTAAAAACCCGTGTAATGCATGAGGCTTCCCTAACAGATTATCCAATTTGTTTATCGGGATTGTCATTGAAAAGGTATAAAAATACTTTGAGGCCAGGCAGGTGCCTGATTAAGCACAAATTCTCACTTCGTTCAATTCTGCTTGAATCATTGGTTACCCGGTTTTCTGCCTGCGGAAACTTGATTTCCAGGTTAAAACTTCACACAAAAGTCGGCTCCCGGATTGGGCAGGTATTGAAGGACGGGGCCATTGAGTGCCTTTTTTTCAAATAATTCCGGCACATTGGTCATGCGAACCGTTTCAGGATCGTGACACTGTTTGCCAAAAAAATCTTCCCAATGTATCCACATCACCGAAGAGGGTCTGATCTGGTCGAGTAAGACCTGTGGGTAATTCTTTGAGAAATGGTGGGATGCCACACCCAGAATGGCCATATCCACTCTTTTTTGTTCAAGTAAACCAACCGGAAAAATGTCTTTTTCAGGTTCACAGGATGAAGGCTGTACATAAGCCCGAAACCGAATGGTATCAGTGGAGTCCACATAATCAACCAGATAATTGTAGGTCTGGCCTTCCCGCCAGGGCCAGGCTCTTGTTCGTTGGTAGGGATTGGTGAACGTTCGTAATGGCCTTTTACGATTGCTGGAAAACGCTTTGATCCCGGCAACATGTGGATTGTGTTCCCCACGGATCGGATAAACCCGAATCATTCCTTTTCCCGATGGAATCCGGATGCTGTGGCCATAAGGAATATCTTCCAGTATTTTCATCTGGTTATGGGAAAGCACATTGGCACATGTTCTGGAACCAGACCGGTTGAGATACACATCTGCCGGATTCCCCCATTCTGATTGCACGGCCGGTACATCCATCAAATGGTCATAATGACTGTGGGTCACAAATATGGCTTTGGTTTTCACTTTCGCATCTGGATGAAAGTGGGTGATTCTTGCCAAACCTTTCAGGACAAGTCCCTTATCCGAACAGATCGTTTTCAATGGTACCAAACCCGATACCACAACAGGGAACAATCCGGGATTCGAGAAAAACGGATCAATCAGAAACGCAGAGTTGCCCTTTTCAATATACAAGCCACCGCAACCCAGATATTGAATATGCAAACTATCAGACGCTTCGTCTGACAGCAACACACAGGAAGATTCAGGTACTTTGGTGATTCGTTCCGGAAGTGAGACCCGAGAGATTTTCCTTGGTAAGTTGCAGGTTGTGAAAAGAGAAATTGTTGTGAGCACACACAGGCAGGTTTCCGGAAAACATTTGAAAACATTCATTCTGAGAAGAGTTGGATTGAGATGCCTAGTTAAAAAAAATAAGAATGAATTTTCAGGAGTGCTACGATTCGGATACTTCCGGCAGGTTTCTTCGTTCATCAAAAAGCTGAATATTGAACC
>DAIOVD010000242.1:0-4769 GCA_036759185.1 Catalimonadaceae bacterium
AGAAAAGAACGGGCGATTTCGGCCCCCATTTTCCCGGTCGAATGATTGGAAATAAACCGCACCGGATCGAGTGCTTCCTGTGTTGGCCCAAGTGTGATGAGAACGTTCTTTCCTTTCAAAACCAGTTGTTGACTGTAAAAACCGGAAAGCGCCGAAAAAATTTCTTCCGGCTCCTGCATTCTTCCTTTGCCAGAAAGTCCGGATGCCAGTTCCCCTTCATTGGGCTCCAGAACCGAAACATTCTGCTGCTTCAGAATCTGCAGATTTTTCTGGGTGGCCGGGTGCGCCCACATATCCAGATCCATGGCCGGCGCCACAAAAACCGGACAACGTGCCGAGAGATAGGTTGTGAGCAACAGGTTGTCCGACATACCCGAAGCCATTTTCGAAAGGGTGGATGCCGTTGCCGGAGCCACCAGAAAAAGATCGGCCCAGAGTCCCAGTTCCACATGGTTGGTCCACTGCCCGGAATCCGGATCGGCCAGTTCCGAGTAAACCGGAGAATCAGCCAGGGTGGCAGCCGTTAGTTTGCCAATAAACTCCACGGCAGACGGTGTCATAATCACCCTTACCTCGGCACCGTCCTTTTTGAGGAGGCGAATGAGACTAAGGACTTTATAGGCGGCAATGCCTCCGCAAATACCCAGCAGAATTTTCTTTTTGTTCAGCAATTTCATCACGTATACGGACGAGTTGCGAAATAAGGGAATTGGGGGTGGGAAAGCAAAGATCTTAATGAATCCTACAGATCATTTTACCCCTCCCAACCATTTGAATTTCAAATGAAGAGAAATAAATTCTGACTAATAATTTTGAAATAGTACTATTGAACTTTGAGATTCCATTTAATACAGCATCACTGAAATAACAATTCATAAGTCATGAACCTTCAACTGGATAGATCTGAGAGAATAATTGCAATCATTAAAACCCTTCCAGAAAGTAAGTTAGTTTGGATAGAACAAGTAGCCAGAGTACTGAGCACCAGCAGTAAATTCACTCTGGTAAATGAAACATTTTTAACCAGTGAATGGGTTGCCGCATTTGGCGATGGGCTATTAATTCACCACGCATTTTCAGCGGAACCATTTACTAAAGACAAATTTGAACATTCAATAGTTCAAACTGCTAAAATTATTGGACTGAAAGCTGACTTCGCATCAAAAGGAAATAGAGGTCATGACATTACAATTGGCAGCACCAAAATCAGTTTAAAAACTCAAGCAGATAAAAACATTAAGAATGAGACACTTTGGATAAGTAAATATATGGAACTGGGTAAAGGAGAATGGTCAGATAAACTTGAACAACTAGAATCGCTTACTACTATGTTTCTCGAACATTTAAAGGAATCAGAAAAAATACTCGTTTTGAGATGCCTAAAAAAAGGCCCTTTGTGGCACTATGAGTTAGTCGAAATACCTAAAAGCATTTTAGAAAAAAGTCAATCGGGAAAATTTGAAATGAAATTTGATAGCAGGCAAAATCCTAAACCTGGATATTGCCATGTAAAAAATGAAAATTCCGAATTGGACTTCCAACTCTATTTTGATGGGGGCAGTGAGAGAAAACTCCAAATAAAAAATCTAAGAAAATCCTTATGCATAGTTCATGCAGAATGGTACTTCGAACTAAATTCTCTAAACGAACTCTAATTCAGGCTGAATATTTCGCAGCCGTTGCTCTGCTAATTCGACATACATTGGATTTAGCTCTGTGCCCAATCCAAGTCTCCCTAATCTCAATGCTTCATAGCAAGCTGTCCCTGAACCTAAGAACGGATCAAAAACAATGTCTCCAATTCTTGAACCCGATAAAATGCATGGCCTAACCAAAGTCGAAGGAAATGTTGCAAAGTGAGCCCCGGAATATGGTTCAGTATTGATGCTCCAAACAGTTCTTTTATTTTTTCTCCCTATTCCATCTTTAGTTGATTCCATAGAGACTTCCTGGTTAAAATAGTATTGCTCAGACTTCGTAAGTAAAAAAAGATATTCATGACTTACAGTAAATCGATCTCTCACACTCTCAGGCTGACAGTTAGGCTTATTCCATATAATATCATTCCTTAAATACCAACCATCTTGTTGACAACCAAGGGCAACCATCCAAGCAACTCCAATTAAGTCTTTTTTCTTTAGCCCCTTTGGTGTATCTGGTCTGTACGACATTGCCCTACCCTTATTTTTAGAATCCTCTTGTCGCCATTTCCGACCACCTGAGGTATAGGTGTTTCCAATGTTTAACCAAAATGTACCGTCAGGTTTTAATATCCGGCGAACCTCTGAAAACAAAGAAACTAAATCTGAAACATAGTCAATCAATTCATTTTCTGCTCCAAACTGGCCAGAAACACCATAGTCCCTAACTCCCCAATAAGGAGGAGAAGTAACTACACATTGAATCGAATTTGAAGGAATTTTCTTAATTATATTCCGTACATCGCCTGAAATGATCTTGATCGGAAAATCAGAATTGGGAAGATGAAAATCCTGTGGCTCCATTATTTTTAGTTTTCACAAAATAAACCAACCTGATCAAGTTCTGAAAACAAACATCAAAAATCAACAGAACTAGTAAAATAAAAAAATGAGAACAAAATACAAAGTATTGATTTTCTATGCTTTACCTTATTAAATCTTAAATCAAGTTCAATTCTCTTAAGTATGCTTATAGGAAGAAGTGCCGATATATGTTCTAAATATTGAAAGACAAAATATTCATTCTATCCCAATCATTGCCGATAATTTACCGACATGATCATCACGAGAACGGACGAGTTGCGAAATAAGGGAATTGAGGGTGATTTTTCTGAATTAAGTTATGCACTCAAGACAGGATGGGTCGGAAGATGCCAGTCATACAGAATCCAATATTTCCGAAGGTGTTTGCGTTATGGGCAATTGAAAATTCGCCAAACCAAACCAATTCGTGTATGAATCATTTCCAGTTATCCTGTCTGTTTTTCCGGAAGCTGCTGCTGAGTCTTGCTTTTTTTGCCTTGCAGATTCCGTCCTTTTGCCAGTCCGATTCTTTGATCCGTTACTTTTCCCGTTCGCATTCGCCATATATCTTCAATCAAACAGGAATTGTACCCAAAGGATATCTCTACATGGAAGCCCATGCCGGCAAATTTATTCCCACCGAAAGCAAACGCCTTCCTCTCAACATTTCACTGGTTTTAGACCGGAGTGGCTCTATGTCTGGAGACAAAATTGAGTATGTCCGGCGGGCTGCGAGTTTTGTGGTTGACAATCTGCAACCCGAAGACATTCTTTCCATTGTGAGCTATGATGACAAGGTGGAGGTTGAGTACCCTTCGTCTCAGGTTCTGAACAAAGAGCTTATCAAAAATAAAATCCGAAACCTGACCGACAGAGGGAGCACCAACCTGAGTGGTGGTATGATGGAAGGATTCAAACAGGTAAAATCAACCTACAAATCGGGTTATGTAAACCGGGTTTTGCTGTTGTCGGATGGACTTGCAAATGCAGGGGTGACCGATCCTGCTCTTCTTCGGAATATGGTGACGGAAAAAGTGCGGACGGATGGAATTTCATTGTCCACTTTTGGTGTGGGTGCCGATTTCAATGAGGACCTCATGACCAGCCTGGCGGAAAACGGAAGTGGCAATTATTACTTCATCGAATCGCCCGATAAGATTCCCGCCATTTTTGACCAGGAATTGAAAGGATTGCTTTCAGTGGTTGCCCAAAATATGGATCTGGAATTGGTCCTTCCGGAAGGAGTTCAGGTTGACAAGGTTTTCGGATACCCGTATAAAGTGGAAAAAGGCGTTCTGAAAATTGATTTCCGGGATATTTTTTCAGAAGATACCAAAGGAGTCCTCGTTCGGTTCTCGTTGAGCCAACCCGTGAAAGCCTCGTATTTGTTTTCATCAACCCTTCGCTTTACAGATGCACAAACCGGAAAAGAGAAAACGCTGAAAAGTAATGAGGAAGTGCAAAGCACACGGGATTCCGTCCTTTTTGCCAAACAGATGGACACCCTGGTTGACAACCAGATTACACTGTTTGAAGCAAATGAAGTAATGAAAGAAGCGGCAATGGAAGCGGACAGGCGAAATTTCGATGGTGCCCGCAAACTCATTCTGAAAAATTCTGTCGATATCAAGAAAAAGATGAAACCGGGCTCGAAAAACAGCAAGGAAATTATGGCGCTGGATTCGATGAATACGAAATACGAAGAATCTCTCAAAGACATTGAAACGAAAACCGATTTCGATTACAAAATGATCCAGAAGGAAGTGAAAAACAATTCCTACAAAATCAAAACCAAGAGGGTTAAAAAGTAGATTCACCAGAATCTGTCGTTTCAGTGCAAAGCCACTTTCCTTCCTTCAAATTCTATCCCCATCTTTGCCGAAAATTTACCGACATGACGACCGGAGAAATCCACACCGAAAAAGGGGTAATGAAGATCGAGTTTTTCGATACCGATGCTCCAAATACAGTTAAGAACTTTGTAACGCTGGCGAAAAAAGGCTTTTATAACGGCGTTGTCTTCCACCGCGTAATTCCTGATTTCGTAATTCAGGGAGGCGACCCAACCGGAACTGGTGCAGGTGGCCCGGGTTATAAAATCGACTGCGAACTCACAGGCGGTAACCAGTTTCACGATCGTGGTGTGATGTCGATGGCACATGCCGGCCGCAATACCGGTGGTTCACAGTTTTTCATCTGCCACAGCCGCCGCAACACAGCCCATCTCGACCGCAACCATACCTGCTTTGGAAAAGTGGTGGAAGG
>DAIOVD010000243.1:0-4761 GCA_036759185.1 Catalimonadaceae bacterium
TTTTCCCAATCTTAGGTGTTTTAACTCTATTTTAAAACGACACTAATTTTGGGGGTGCTTTCACAACAGTTGCCCAAAAGAACGAATTTTCCTTTGCCAGATTTTACGAAAAAAGGAGGGGCGATTTCAGCTTTTTACAGGATATTCGGCCAGAGTTTTGAGATGTTGAAACAGCTGATGTTTTGGGAACATGAGAAGGATATCGGGAAAACGACTGTTGATTCGTGGAGACACGAACCCATGCGGAGTAAAGGTGCCGGAAACCCAATTTATGGATCACTAAACTGGTCAGATCCTTTGCTCTATTTATACCTTTTTTTCTTTTTATAGAATGCAGATTAAATTAAGGATATTCTTGGTTGTAATTTCCTTTCTTTTGCAAGGATGCCCAGAAAAAAATGATTCAAACTTCGATTCCATAATTACAATAATAAATAATAGTGAAAAGACATTGATATACAGCGTGGCCGACGTCGAATTAGGAGACACATCATTGCCATTATCTCAGCCATATCCAAGCAACTTTTCAAATCGAGTAATTGAAAAAAAATCGACTCACAATGAAAATGGTAGTTTTATTTTTGATTTAAGAAAAAATGAAAATTCTGTTACTTCAGTTTTTGTTTTTGATACTCTAAAAAAATATGAGTGGGAATTAATTCGAAAGAACAAAAAGTATGAAAAGAAATTTACAATAACATTAGATTCGTTTGACCATAAAAATCATGTCGTTCTTTTTTATCCTTAGTATCTGTGTGTGGTGAGTTTTCATTACTCATTGCCAGCTAATATCTACTAGCTACGCATCGAGGCCGCCAGGATGCGTGTGTCGCCCACTGCTAGAGCAGGGTTTTGCAACAAGGCGCCCACTGCTGATGCAGGGTTGTAAACATTTTCAATCTCCACGCATCAATGCAACAGTTGCCCAAAAGAACGCATTTTCTTTTGCCAGATTTTACGAAAAAAGGAGGGGCGATTTCGGCTTTTTACAGGATTTTCGGGCAGAATTTTGATTTGTTGAAACAGCTGAAATTGGGAACATGAGAAGGAAATCGGGAAAACGACTGTTGATTCGTGGGGACACAAACCCAGGCGGTGTTTTCCTTTCGTTCCAATTTTTTGATTTGCACAAGTTCCTTTTAGGAAGACCCAAAGCCAAACGTTTTTCCGGATCGGCTATTATTTTTGTCGACTACTTTTCGCCTTGGTGCTTGTCTCCCACAGCAATGCGATGATTGCACAAAAAAGCCCCGGCAACCATTCGCGGCCGGGGCTTTTTTATGATGTGTGCCGAATTGACTTATTCAAACATCACCTTGGTACTGAACATCACCGTTCCGTTCTCCGGATTCTGCACCTGGATCAGATGCAGGCCACGGGAAACAGACGGGTTCCGCTGAATTTCAATGGCATCGCCATAGAACGAACGGTTTTCTGCCAGTACCTCACGACCATTCAGATCGAACATCCGGATGCGGACTTCGGTTGAGTTGTAGTTTTTTAACTGAACATACAGGGCATTTTTGGCCGGGTTCGGATAGCAGGAAATTTCCGGTGCGGTTTCTTCCACTACAGATGCTTCGGTTGCAATACGTACCCATCCTGCTGGTTTTGGCACCCAGCCGTTGTCGTACCAAACCTCGCCGGTTACAGCCAGAAGGTCCGCCGTCTGGGGAGCCGCATTATTGTTGAAAATCACATTCGCGGTTTGGGCACCCACAATGGTGTATCCATACCAACCGCCATTTCCTTCACTTGTCATCGTAAATCCAGGCCAGGCCACAGACGCAAGAGCCGGCGTTGTGCTCCAGTAATACAGATTCGGAACATTGGCCCAGGCCGCTGGTCGCTTGAAGTGCAGTTTCACCTGAGGCGTAGAGCTGGCAATCACGTTCTGTGTGGTACTATCCTTTTTGCCGGTGGCATCGGTCACCACAAGTTTTACAGTATAGGTTCCGGCCGTTGTATACGTGGCGGATGCTGAAGCCGTCGTAGCGGTAGCGCCATTTCCGAATGTCCATTTATAGGTCAGCGGACCATTGCACACGGTTGATCCGGATCCGTTCACGGTTACGGTCAAAGGAATGGAACCGCTGGTTGGCGATAAGGTGAAGATGGCTTTCGGATTGCTGATGTTTGGAACGGTGGTCAACCAGGCGCCGTCGTAATACGAAGTAGTACTGGCTGTCAGGTCAACGGTCTGGCTGGTACCGTCATTGAAAATGATATTGGAGCTGGAAACCGCAGTCGGGAACGTAAATTTATACCATCCGTTGCAGTCTGCGGTCATCGCTACTCCTGGCCAAAGTGCTCCTGCGATGGATCCTGCCGGAGTTGGATTCCAGTAGTAAATTTTCACCGCTGTGCCCCAGGCCGCTGGTTTTTTAAAGTACACCGTCATCGCTGGCTGAGGATTGGTTACCGTGATTTCCTGCGTTTTGGTGGAAGTCTGGTTCTGTGCATTGGTCACGGTCAGAGTTACTGTATAGCTTCCGGCTGTTCCGAAGCTTACACTGGCAGTTGAACCTGCAGCGGTTTGTCCGTTTCCAAAGTTCCAGGCATAGGTGAGCGGAGTGCAGGAAGTGGAACCGGCGGCATCAAAGTTCACTGCCAGAGGAGCAAGGCCGGATGTTGCGGAACTGGTGAAATTCGCAACCGGCAACGAGCCAATCGATGGTTTCGTTGAAAGCCAGCCTCCGTCGTAATAAGCCGTATCCTGATTAAGAACCAAATCCGGACTCTGGTTGGTCACGATTCCGTCATTGAACAAAACGTTGATCGAAGACACACTGTTGAAGGAATACTTGTACCAGTCACCACAGACAGCCGTCATCGCCACACCCGGATAGGTCGTGGTGTTTGCCGGACTTGCCGGAATGGCATTCCAGAAATGGATTTTCGCAGCAGACCAGGCGGCAGGTTTCTTAAAGAAGACCGTCTTGTTGGTCACCGGAGGCGTCAGGTTGGATTTGGTGATGCCTTTGTTGTTGTAAATCCGGAACTCTCCCGGATTCAGGGTGATTCCCCAGGCTGTTGACGTGATGTTCAGCGTGTTGCCCGTCATGTAGTCGGTCCATGTTCCGGTGGCCGGGAAGTTGATGGTTTTGGTTCCGGCATTCACATCAAAATTCCCAATCACCACAAAACTGGCGGTGGCATTGGTGATGCTGTAGTTCTTGTACATGCTCAGACCCAGATCGTATCCGGCATCCAGATCCTGAGAAAATACTTGTCCGTAAGCCTTCTTCAGTTTCATAATCGCCGACCAGGCATTGTACAGGTTTTTGCGATCGGCATTCTGGTAATAATCCCACCGGATCGGCTTCTTATCGGTACGGCAGGCATCACCTACACCGATGGTTCCGTTGGAACAGGTGTTGATGCTCAGATCATATCCCAACTCAGAGAATTGCCAGATCATTTTCGGACCCGGAATCAGAAGGTGGAAGGCTCCGGATGCCTGCATACGCTGTGCCGCAACCGGTAATGTTTTCACATTGTGTGCTGCATTGGTCGAGTTGCCATAGGACAGCGACTTGAACATAATCCGCTCTTCGTCATGACTTTCCAGATTTCCCATCCGAAGCGGGCGGGAGAAATTGTTGTTGTGTTTGTAGTAGATGGTTGAGATGTCCTGTCCTGCTCCACTCCAGCCCATATTCAGCTCGCTGTACTGGTTGTCGAAACGCTGCCATGGCATCATACCCTGCTTGTAATTCATGTATTCGTTTTCCTCGAACCAGTCACCGAGGTGTTCCAGAATCACATAACCGGATGGATTGACGGTCCAGATCTGGTCGGCCAGACGTTTGATGTGGCCAATCCGTTCGGCATCGTAGGCACTCCAGGCACCCACGTCACCACCCGTATTTTTCTGCGTAAATCCTTTCGACAAATCGAAACGGAAACCATCCACTTTGTACTCGGTCATCCAGAATTCCAGACAGCGCTGCATAAAATTCTGTGTAGCCGTACTCTGGAAATTGAAATCATTTCCAAAACCATAAGGATGCGGGGCCGTCTGGTTAAACCATGGATTTCCGGCAGCAGGGCGGTTATTGGTTCCGTCCCAGTACAGTTGTGCCAGCGGACAGGTACCCCAGGCGTGGTTGAACACGATATCCTGCACCACTGCAATTCCGCGTTTGTGGCACTCATCGATAAAGGCTTTCAGGTCCACATCCGGACCATAATATTTATCCGGGGCGAAGAAGAAATTCGGATTGTATCCCCAGCTGTCGTTTCCATCAAATTCGTTGAATGGCATCAGCTCGATGGTGTTGATGCCCAGTTTTTCCAGGTAACCGAGGGTATCTTTCAAGGCTTTCCAGCAATGCTCTTTTACAAAATCCCGGAGGTGCAGTTCGTACACCAGTAACTTATTCTGATCCGGTTTGGCAAAGTTCGGAACGGTCCAGGAATAGGCCGGTTTGGCCGTTTGAAGAACACCGACGATGCCGTCCGTTTTTCCATTTGGATAAGCTTTCAGGTTGGGATACACGGTGTAACCTGCCACATCGTTGATGTACTGATCGTTCCATGGGTCAAGCACTTTTTCGGAATAGGGATCAGCCACCCGGAGGGTATTGTCCACCAGATACTGGAAGGCATATTCCGTTCCGGCCGTAAGTCCGGTCAATGTGATCCAGAATTTCTGTCCGTCAGCGGTTTTCTTTAGTTGATAAGCAAGTGAAGGTGTCCAGTTGTTGAAATCGCCCAATAGAATCACATTGTTTTTGCCAGGAGCATGCAATACCAAAG
>DAIOVD010000244.1:0-4760 GCA_036759185.1 Catalimonadaceae bacterium
AAGGTTTTCCTGCATTCCTCTGATGTGCTCATTCGGGAAAAGCTGTTTGCTGGAGATCGACATCAAACCTTCAAGGCTGTTCCCAATGCTCGGCCAACCAGCAAACCATTTTCAGCCATTGAAAACCAACCTCTCTTAACTTTTCACTATTAACCCTTAACTCCTTACTCCCCTCTCAATCGCTGTCTCTCTTCCGTGTTTCCTATTTTACGACGGATTTGTTTGATGTCGGCCGATCCGAAATTCCAGGAGAAACCAGCTTTGATCTGGCGGGAATCGCTTCCACCTTTCACCGTAATGTCAATACCACCGAAGTTACTCCGGCCTCTCCAGCGTTGCGACAGAAACAGATCGGTTACGCTGAGTGAAATCGTGGCTTTGTCCTTCAGGATCTTTTTGCTGATGCCTGTCTCCACAAACCAGAAATGACGGTTCTTAAAGGTTCCGCCCCACACACTGGGTGAGCTATACGATCCGGAAACCTGCACAGTGAATTTCTTCGGAAGCGAAATGGAATGCTGCATGTAAATGCTGTAAAAGTCCACAACCAGACGCAGGTTTTTACCCGGACCCAGATCCGATTGAAACACCTGATGGTTGAATGTGAAATTTATAAAACCATTCCACCATTTCTGAATCGGAAGGGGGCTGCTCAGATTGAAGGTCACCATCTGCACATCAGCCAGATTCTTTCGGGTGAGGTACGAACTTTTGCCCGACGAATCGATCACCCGGGCAAAATAGTTGGATGTAAAACTATAGCCGACTGACGTATTCACCATCGACATAAAGGTATGATTCACCTGCACATTGTGCGTAAACTGCGGCTTGAGGAATGGATTGCCCTGCTCGTAGCTCAGCTCGTCGAGTTTGTACTGAAATGGATTGAGAAAGCGATACACCGGACGGTCCACACGACGGCTGTAACTGAGGGTGAAAGCATTCATTTTATTCATCGTAAACGAGATTCCGGCTGAAGGAAAGAGGTTTCCATAATTCCTCTTCACAATGCTGTCGGCTCTGAGCGTTTCATATTTCAACTGGCCTTTCGATACCGTCTGTTCGTAACGCAGTCCACTTTGAAAACTCCACTTATCCGAAAATTTGTGGCGAAACGACGCATATCCGGCCAGCACATTTTCCTCGTAGGTGAAAGTGCTGCTTTGGTCAAGGTCCAATAAGTTCTGTCCAAACGAACGATCAAACAAGCTGAATTCATTGTCGGTCACCACATGCGACACTTTGTATCCAAAGGCCAGAATTGACTTTTTCAGTTTCTGTTCGTAATCCGTTTTCAGCGTGGCAAAGGCGATGGTGACGGGCGTATTCAATCCAAAAGATTTATCCTCCACGGAAGTATCCGGAGAAAGATTCCTGTAAAAGTTGGGCTGATTGGTCCGGTTTTTAAGATTGTACCAGCCATAGTTGGCATCGGTTGTGATTTCTCTTCCGCTGGTGTCTTTATAGTTGTGGTTGAGGTTGATGTTGCCAGTGTTGTTGCTTTTGACCCCGATGTTTCGGGCTTCGAGCACGGTGTAAGGCGAAGAACCGGCTCCTCTTGAAATCTGATTGGCCGAAATGGATTCTGATTCATTTTCTGAGAAATTCCCATCTGCCATCACCGATAGCGTATGACGTTTGCTGATCATCCAATCGGCTCCCAGTTTACCGGTATGGCCCTGTCGTGTATCATAAGAATCGGTATTCTGATCAAATACCTGCTCCGATTGCTTGCGGTAGATGTCCATAAAACTCCAGCTTTTGCCCTTATCGAAGGTATATGATCCGAAGAAGTTTACCTTTTTGGTTCCGTAGTTCAGGCTGAGTGAATGGTTTTGTTTGAAGTAATTGTGTTCAGTGAAAAATCCATTTGACACGCCGGAGGTCACACTTCCGTTCATACCCAGCTTCTGGTTCTTTTTGAGGCGGATGTTGATGATCCCTGCATTTCCGGCGGCATCGTATTTAGCCGAAGGCTGGGTGATGAGTTCAATGCTTTCGATCTGGGCAGACGGTATCGTGCGAAGCCAATTGGCCAAATCTTTGTCGGAAAGTGGTGAAGGTCGGCCATCAATGTAAATCACCAGTCCGCTTTTGCCCATCATAAAAATCTGATCATCCTGATTCACCATCACACCCGGAGATTTCCGCAACACTTCCAGCGCATTGCTGTTTACCATTAGGGGATTGTTATCCACACGAACCACCATTTTGTCCGGCTCCAGCGTCACAAAGGGTTTGGTGGCCACAACATTCACTTCTTTCAGGTTCACATCGGTGGGCGCCATCATGAAACTACCGGCCTCGAGGTCCTCGCCTGCTTTCACTTCCAGATCCGGACTCCGGAAACGGCGGAATGCCACCATACTTCCTTCCAGAAAGTAACGTCCGGCTTCGATTCCAGGAAACTCGAACCGTCCGTCTTCTTTGGTGACGGCCAGTTTCACGACGGAACTGTCGGACAGTTTTTTGATCACCAGATTGACAAAGGCAACCGGCTTTTTATCGGTATCGGTGAGCTGTCCGGAGACACGACTGCGGGATTGTGAAAAAACAAATGAGGTTGAAAAGAGGACGAACAGAAAAAATCCGGAGAGGAAACGTGAATGCATGCGTGTTAAAAAGTTGACAAAGATTGAAAAAGTGATCTTCATCAGCCCAATTGTTTTCCGTGAAAGGAGAAATGAAGGGAGTGAACTGTATCTCACAAGGCGCCGGTTGTACCGGTTCACCAAAAAAACAAGGGAGCTTTCAATTGGTTTATTGACCCTTTCTTTTTTCCCACCACATCAGCATGCGGGCCAGTTCCGATTTTCCTTTGAATTTTAAAACTCGGATAGGGTTACGGAACAGGTCCTTTTGATGGCGGCTCCAGGCTACTTCGTTGTTTACCCTTGTCAAGGCCCAGGCATAGAATGCTTTGGAATAATTGCGTTTGAATTCGATCTGCCGGTCGGTGGAACTTTCCCAGGGAAGGTCGTTGAGAAAATCGCCCTGGACTTCTTCATAGAGCTCGGTTCCTTTAATTGGATATGCCAGAGTGATGGTATAAAGATCAGGGGCAGATGCTTTAAGATGATGAATGGTTTCCTCTATATCCTCGACCGTTTCACCCGGATAACCCAGCATAATAAAGGTCCCAGACTGAATGCCGTATTTCTTGGCGAGAAGAATCATATCCCGCACCTGAGTCACCTTCACCCGGCGGTCCATTGCATCGATGATTCGCTGTGAACCTGATTCCGCACCGATCCATACCCGGTAACAGCCAGCTTTTTTCAGGAGTTGGATCACGTCTTCGTTCATGCGGTCAGCCCTTGTAATGCACTCAAATGGAATCCGGATGTTTTCAGACCCGACCAGGTCCGCAAATTCTTTCAACCATTTGTGGCTTACAGTAAACACATCGTCCACAAACCAAAGTGTATCCGGATTGTATTGATCCCGGATCCATTTCATTTCTTCCACCACTTTGGCGGGAGAACGGCGACGGTAACTCAATCCATACACTGCCCGTGAACACCATTTGCATGTATAAGGACATCCCCGCATCGTGCTGATGCTGGCTGCATTGCTGCCATGACGGTCCTTCCATGCATTCAGATAAAGAGTGAGATCGATGGCCTTGCGGTCAGGCATAGGCAGCAAGTCGATGTCCTTGAGTTTTTCCCGCTCCGCTGTGGTAATCACATTTCCGGTACCGTCTGCAAAGGCAATGCCCGGAATCAGAGAAAGTGTGTCTGAATGGAAATTGCCAGATTCCAGACAGCGGGCTAAATCGAGCATGGTCTCCTCCCCTTCTCCGATGGCAATCACATCGGCACCAGCCTTGAGAAAGTTGGCTTTGCTGTGCGTCACTTCGGGACCACCGAGGACGATGATGACATCTTCCAGTTCCGGACGGGACCGCACAAACCGAATGGTTTCCAGCACATTGAGCT
The DNA here is from genome assembly GCA_036759185.1 of Catalimonadaceae bacterium. Taxonomy (GTDB): domain Bacteria; phylum Bacteroidota; class Bacteroidia; order Cytophagales; family Flexibacteraceae; genus CAMDMI01. The sequence goes on from DAIOVD010000244.1 coordinate 3,942, forward strand.
TGGTCATCAGATTGGTATACAGAGCCAGTAGTCTGGGTTTCTGTTCGATCAGGTGCTGACGGAAAGCATCTTTGGAAGAAAAAGTGGTGTCGTACACCGAGCAGGAAATACCATGTTGTTTGAGCCAGGCCGAGATATAAAGAATACCCAGAGGCGGGTAAGGCTTCATGATCTCCTGTTCTTTCAGATCATCTTCCAGGTAATACCCATGGCTCAGAAGGACCGTCATGAGATCGGTTTATACATATTAAGTTTTCGTTTCCTTAGGAAGGCCACTGGTGTGTGGTACAAACTGGTGAGTGCCGATCGTAATGTGGATAACCTGATTTTCCATGGATCAGTAAACAGAGACATAGCAGATTGAATCCCTTTTTTACGACGGTACACTGTATGCATATATCGTTGAAGTTCCTTATAAAATCCCTGAGGAAAGGTATTCTGAAACATCATCGCCAGTTCATCCGAATCTTTCCAGTTGCTCTTTTCTCCGAGCTGAGACTTAACATTTTCATAGAGTTTGGTCCCTGGCAAAGGATAGGTAACCGATATCCCGATTTCATCCGGCATGGTCTCGAGCACCATCTGAATTGTCGATTGAATATCTTCCATGTTTTCTCCGGGATAGCCGAACTGAAGGAAGAAAGCCGTTTTGATTCCGTATTGTTTTAGAAGTTGACGGGAATCGTGAATCTGCTTCAAAGTGATCCCTTTCTCCATCGCATCCAGAATCTTTTGAGAACCCGACTCCGCTCCCAGCCAGACGGTATCGCATCCTGCTTCGGCCAGTGCTTTCACGGAAGATTCGACCACCATCAGATC
>DAIOVD010000245.1:0-4742 GCA_036759185.1 Catalimonadaceae bacterium
GAGAAAAAAGACTGGATTGGTAAAATGGTGCTCTCCAATTACGCACCGGTCCAGACAGGTTTCGGATTTCATTTCAGGAAATACGCAGATAACATATTCACTCCTGTTATCAGGCAACAGGTCCGTGACCAGGAAACCAGTTTGCAGGACCACATAACGGTTTATCTGCCTGCATACGACAACGAACGGATCGTAAAGGTGCTTTCCAACATCCGAACCGAAGAATGGCATGTTTTCTCCAAACATACCACCCGTGAATTCAGAGTTGGAAACCTGTGGATCAGACCGATTCAGAATGAACTGTTCCTTAAAAGCATGGCTTCTGCAAAAGCCGTGTTGTGCGGGGCAGGTTTTGAGACGCCGGCAGAAGCCATGTTTCTGAAGAAAAAGTTGCTGGTCATACCCATGAAAAATCAATATGAACAACAATGCAATGCCGCTGCTTTATCCGAAATGGGAGTGCCGGTCTTGAAAAGTTTAAAGAAAAAGCACATTCCATTTATTGAAAACTGGTTGCAGAATGGCCGTGTGGTCCAGGTTGATTATAAAAATGAAACGGCTGAAATCGTGGAAAAGCTTTTCACTGACTTTCTGAAAAACAAGAAGGAAGAAACAGAATTTCCGTTTTTCATGGAGACTGAAACTCTTACCTGAAACGAATCATTGCCAGTTCACACGCAAATAATTCCCACCCGTGACCAGTTCCCCGAATCCTTTGCATGGGGTGTGTCAACGGCAGCCCTTCAAACGGAAGGAGCCTGGAATGAAGACGGGAAAAGTCCGTCGGTTTGGGATAACTTTTCTGCAAGGAAAGGAAAGATTCACAAAGGCCACAACGCCAAAGTTGCCTGTGATTTTTATCATCGCTATCAGGAGGATGCGGAACTTCTAAGGTTTTTGGGAATACCCAATTTTCGTTTTTCCATTGCCTGGTCCCGGATATTGCCGAACGGTACCGGGAGAATAAATGATAAGGGGATGGATTTCTACAAATCCTTGATCGATACGCTTCTTGAAAAAGGAATCACCCCCTGGCCCACTTTGTATCACTGGGATCTTCCGCAATCACTAGAAGATAAAGGAGGTTGGACAAACCGGGATATTCTTCACTGGTTTGAAGATTTTGCCAATACAGTAGGAATTGGACTCGGAAACAGGGGAATTCAAAACTGGATGGTGTTAAATGAACCCATGGTTTTTACGGGTGCCGGCTATTTTTTGGGTTACCATGCGCCCGGAAAGCGGGGTTTCTCAAACTTTATTCCAGCCATGCTGCATGCGGCTTTGTGCACCCGGATAGGAGAGGAGGTTCTCAGAAGTCACCAGTCCGAAATCACAATCGGATCGACCTATTCCTGCTCTTTCATTACCCCAAAATCGGTTCGGGAAAAGGATCTGGAGGCTGCTAAAAGAGCGGACGCCTTGCTGAACAGGCTTTTTGTGGAACCCGCTATGGGCCTTGGTTTTCCACTGGATGACCTTCCGATGCTGAAACCGGTTGAAAAGTGGATGAAACAGGGTGACGATTCAGCATTGAAAGCCAACCTCGATTTTATTGGAGTCCAGAACTATACCAGGGAAGTTGCAGAAGCCTGTTGGTATGTCCCTTACCTGAAGGCCCGACTGGTGAATGCCAGGAAACGTGGGGTACCGCATACGGATATGCAATGGGAAGTGTATCCGGAAGCCTTGTATGAAATGCTGGTCCAGTTCCATCGCTATCAACCGGAAAAACCTGTTATTGTCACAGAGAACGGAGCCGCATTTCCGGATCTCTATGGCGGTTCCGGTACAGTACACGATCCATTGAGGGTTCAGTACCTTCAGCAGCATATTTCCCAGGTGAGAAGAGCCATGAATGACGGTGTTCCGGTATCCGGATATTTTGTCTGGACATTGATGGATAATTTCGAATGGGCTGAAGGGTACAGACCCCGTTTTGGGCTGGTTTACACAGATTTTCCTTCACAGAAACGGATCATCAAGGATTCCGGCCGTTGGTATTCTGAATTCCTGGCTGGCGCAAGTTCAGAGGAATTCTCGCAACACGGCATTCTCAGCGAATCTGGGTTTCATTGAGGATGTTGATTCCTATCAAATAAAAAAGGCCGCCTGATATCAGTCAGCCTTTTTTATTGTTTGAAGTCCCCGTTCCGGTTATTGACGGATCAAGGTTGACTGGAACACGTCATTACCCAATTCCATCTGAGCACGGAATATTCCAGACGGAGCAGTGGACAGGTATTTGGACACCACTTCGTTCCACAAATTGACATCGCCGGAACTCATCAGAACTTCCTTGCCCTGGGTATTGTAAAGATGAAGTGTTCCCTGCATGGATGCATAATCCTGTGGAATGAGCAGACGTACAGCCCCGGTTGTTGGGTTGGGGAAGAATAGAAGGCGGTTGCGTTTTCCGTTGGAAGAAATGCCTGTATTCAACACAATATCTGTAGCCCTTCTCGGGAGAAGCTGAAAACCTGAATTTCGGGGAATGCTGCTGTCGAATTGTCCCCCCAAACCTGTAATGCTGATGATCTGAGTGGTTGGAACCGGCTGATTGAACAGTTCGCAATCGTTGTCGATCCGGAGATCGATGGTGCGGGTTCCATTGCTGACCTGTACTGTAAATCCGGTACCGGTTCCGGTTGCCCATTGGGCTGGATTTACGATTTGGAATCCGGTAATGGTGATCAGATTGGATTCCGTTTGTTCCGAAAGAGAATCCACCGGGACAGAAGCCTGAAGCGGCCGGCCTGTAGCCAGAACCACCGCTGAATCAAGGTTTAACTGGCTCAACCCATTGAACTGGTTCACTTTGCCGATTGCCCGGATGGAATCTCCTTCCTGCAAAGTGAGGCCGAAGTTGGCACTGCTTTTGAAAATATTGATTCCACCTGTGGCATCGCGGATGGTAAACTGGATCCCATTATTAAGTCCACGGATATTGTAGCCATACAGAGTTCCCTGAATCTTACAATTCACATTCAATGAATCGGCCACACCGCCTTCGATGCTGTTGTTTCCACGGACTACACCAATGTTATAGGTCGGTACAAATGCACCGGGCTGATCGTTGTCGGTGATGGTGATGGTAAAAATAGAATCGGTACCAATCAGACTGCCGTTGATCGATCGCAATGCCAGAATGATGGTTTCATCGGTTTCCTGGGTGGCATCATCCAAAAAGGTAATACTGGTGGTCCCGGTCACAACTCCCGGAGCAAACGTGATGGTCGGGCTGGATGTGATGACAAAATCAGAGCCGGTTGAAGCGGTTCCTCCTTTAATCACCAGTTGTACCTGGATGGGATTGGCTGAAGCACCCAATAATTTCACCGGCACCTGAATAACACCCGCTGATTCGTTGCCGGAAACGGAAGTCTGGTTAAAAATGGCTTGTGGATTACTGGAAACCAATTGAATGTCCCCGCTTCCTCTTGGCATAATTTCATATCCGGAGGTGTATGGACTGTTTGAATCAAATTGAGAACCCAAACCTGTGACGTTGAAAACGCCAACCGGAGCCGGATCAAAAAATAATGAAAGGTTGTTGTCGACCCGAAGGTTAATGGTATCGGTTCCTTTGTAAATCCGGGCAGTAAATCCGGATGTCCCAACTCCCGTTGTCCATTCTGCCGGGTCAACCAGCTGAAATCCAAGCAATCGGATGAGGTCAGACTCGGTTTGTTCATTCAGGCCGGTGACAACAGTTGGGGTTTTCAGTGGTCGGCCGGTCACAATTCTACGCATCGAATCCACACGTATAATGGCGTATCCCTGGAAATGTTCGATTTTTCCGACTGCTGATACAGAATCGCCTTGGGCAAGGTCCGGAAACAAGGTATTGGTGGTAAACAAGCCGATTCCACCAGTGTTGTCCCGCATGGTAAACTGATGACCTGGTTGCGCACCCCGCAGGTTTTGTCCGTAAATTACCCCTTTCAGCCGGCAGAATTTGCCCAGAGAATCGGGAAGTCCTCCTCCTCCGAGGCTGTTGTTTCCTCGGACGGCACCAATGGTATAGGTCTTGATCAGGCCGGAACCTCCATCATTGTCCGAAATGTTGAGTTCCAGAATGGAGTCGTTTCCAATCATACCATCTGGCATTCCGATCCCTTTACGTAGCACGAATGTGATGGATTCAGGCAATTCGGGAGTGGCATCATCCAGAATATTGACGGAGAAAAAGCCGGTTGTTTGTCCGGCAGTGAAGGTTAGTGTAGCAGGACTTGTAAATGTGTAATCGGTGCCGGAAGAGGCTTGTGAGGATTTTACAAAAGCCCGGACAGAAATCGTTGATGTGCTCACAATATTCAGATTGACCGGAACTGAAACGGTTCCAGCTGCTTCAGAAGCTGCAATTGTTGTTGTAGGGAACAGGGCTTTAACGGTAGTTCCCTGAGCATAAATATCAGCAAGACGACGCGGAAGGAACTGGTATCCGGAATTACGTGGGATGCTGGCATCAAACTGGCCACCGATTCCGATGATGTCCAGAATTCCGGTTGGCACAGGCTGGTTGAACCAGGGACAATCGTTGTCAATCCGAAGGTCCATCGTGTCCAGGTTTTTATAAACACGGACCGTAAATCCACTTCCCTGGCCTGTTGTCCAGGAAGCAGGGTTGAGAATTTGCCAGCCTACAAGTTTGACAAGTTTGGATTCGGCGGCTTCATTGAGTGAAGTAATCACTTCCGGTTGTTTCAAAGGGCGGTTGGTTCCAAGAACTTTGACAGAAT